>JAUXGE010000216.1 GCA_030622435.1 Planctomycetota bacterium | reverse complement strand
TACATCCCTTTCTTCCTGAGTATCTATCTGGCGTTCAAGATCGGCGACATGTTCATCAGGCGTAGTTTCGTTTACCTGGGTGACGGCTCGGCCCAGAGCGCCGCGTTCATCATCGAGGTGGTTGCGGGTCTGATAGTTCCCTTCTTGATGATTCTCTTCGCCGGTGTCCGCAACTCGCCACGCTGGCTGTGCATCGCCACCGCTCTCATCATGTTCGGCGTGATTCTGAATCGCACGAACGTCTACCTGATCGGCTACCAGCCAGCCAATATCACTAAGGTGTACTTCCCATCCCTTTCAGAATGGGGATGGACAGTTGGTGCGCTCGCTGCGTTGTGTATTTGTTGGCGTGTTATCGTTACCTTTTTCCCGGTGATCAATCAGCCGGGCAGGGCAGAGATAGCATGACTCGACACATACTGCCGGAGATGGTCTTCGAGTCCGGAAAGAAGCGGTCTTTACCCCGGGCGATACGACGCGGCACTCTACACATCGCGCCTGTACGGGGAAGCTGTGTGGCGGTGTGTTTTACCTGAATACCCCGTGTGTCTTTGAGGGACAAAGGTGCAAGATGGCTTATCGGATGCATGTGATCAGTTGTTTCGCCGTCTTAATCACCGCTCTTCCGGCTGTCGCTGAAGAACCCAAGCGCCCGGACGCACAGCCCGTTACACAGAAGGCTGCCACTGCACCGGAAACGTCGCCCTCTTCCGATTGTACTCGCTGCCATTCTTGTGATAGACCCACGCCCGAGGACAAGTGCCTGCTGTTTGCCTGCACACGCCACGGGATGCGGAGCCGGGCGGGTTTCCTGCCGGGGTATCAGGGACCGGACGTGGTCATCCTCGACGAACTGGAAAACGCCTACTTGCCGGTGCCGTTCGATCATAAGGGTCACGCCGAGATGGCGGAGATGGCGGGCGGCTGCGCGACATGCCATCACTACACCCCCAGAGGCCAACAACATCCCGCTTGCAAGACCTGTCATGACGTCTCAGCTGATCAGGCAGACGTCGACAAGCCTGCCCTTCGAGGCGCCTACCATCAGCAATGTCTGGGTTGTCACCGGGAGTGGATCAACGAGAGAGACTGCGATGCCTGCCATTTGGCGAAGGCGGGTAGCTCGGAGGGCGGTACTCCGGCCGTACCCCCGACAAAGGATGACCTGATGGGCAGAATGCATCCGCCGATTCCCGAACCGGACGGGGAACTCTACCGGCTAGGCTCCCAGCGGTTGGAGGGGTGGCAGGTACTCTTCCGGCATCGTGAGCACGCGCACCGTTTTGGACTCAAGTGTGTCGAGTGTCACCGCGAGTCAAGTTGTGCACGCTGCCATACAAAGGACGCAGAACAGACGCAGCCACGGACGCTCGCGGAGCATCACGGACCATGTATTCGATGCCATAAACGTGACATGAATCTGGCGGCTAGAGCGGCCGGGCGATGCGAGACCTGCCATTGGCCCGAAGACCGGCCAATGCCCGAGCTGTTCAGTCACGTCACCACGGGCTGGCCGCTGGGACGGTTTCACGAAAACAAGAGTTGTCGCGACTGCCACCGCGAGGTGCCGTTTGTGAAGCTTGGCCGTGACTGCAATGACTGCCACGCCACCTGGAGTCCGTCGACGTTCGACCATCGAGTCACCGGGCAAACGCTCGATGAGAATCATGCAGAGGAAGAGTGCAACCTGTGTCATCTCGAGCGGCGGTTCGACCGCCCGCCCACGTGTGCCGAATGTCACGATGAGGAGGATGACGGGATCGCGTTCCCGAACGCGCGCCCCGGTAAGCTGCTAGTCCAGCTAAAGACGCCTTGACGATGCGCATGGACAAACGGCCATCCACGCCAGCCAACGGGTGAGCCGCCCCCGCGTGCCAGGTAGCTCGTCGCTCCCCGGACTCGCCGGAGCGGGAAGCCGCCCCAACACGCGCGTCCTCGTTGCCAGCCGGCCCCACGTCTTCGGTGGGCCGAGTCCCTCCAAGGGATGCTTCCGGGATCAGCAATTCAAGGCACCCGCAGTGGCCTTCTGCGTGCTTATAGTTATACGGCAGGCGGTTTGGGGACTTGTTTTTGTCTTGACCGGCACATATACTAGATTGTGCTGGCATATACGCTGGTCGCCGTGTTATTTACAGGAGCCTTGGCTATGCAACGGTTCGTTTCGCTGCTTCTGAAGGTCTGGCGTGCGGCCTGCCAACATATCGAAATCGGCGAGTCCACCTCGGGCATCGCCCCGCTGCTTCGCAAGCATCTCCCCGTCGACCTCGTGTTGGTTCGGCGCATCGATCTCGAAAAGTCCTGCCTGGATACAGTCGGTGCGGGCACGTCCAGCTCTGAGCTGCAGCCGACGCAGAAGCGTAGCAACCTGGACCCCGAAGACTTGGAGCGATTACTTGCGTGGTGTCAGCGGGGCGAAGTGCTTCGACTGCCACGAGACGAAGGACCGATACCGCACGAATTGATCCTACCGGAAGGAGTTGACGGAGAGACCCTCGTCGGACCGCTACGTGGTCAGGACGGCCCTTCGGGTTTGTTGCTGCTTATCGCGGGCTCGCCCAGCTCGTTCAGCGAACCTCACGAAGAGGTGACGAAGGCGCTCGTTGAGCCTTTCTCTGTGGCGTTGGAGAACGATCGTCAGCTCCGGGCGATGAGAACCCACCAGGAAGCGGCAGAGGCGGATCGGTATTCCCTGTTGACGAAGCTTGGACGCCAGGAGATCAGCGAAGCCATCGTCGGCGCGGAGTCCGGACTCCGCACGGTGATGGAGCGTGTGCAACTCGTGGCCCGCTCCGACGTCCCCGTTCTGATATTCGGCGAAACCGGCTCAGGCAAGGAAGTGATCGCACGCGCCGTCCATGCACGTTCGGGTCGGGAATCCGGCCCGTTCTTACGCGTGAATTGTGGAGCGATCCCGCCGGAACTGATTGATTCCGAGTTGTTTGGCCACGACCGTGGCAGCTTCACCGGAGCGGTGGCGATGCGCAAAGGATGGTTTGAGCGCGCCGATGGCGGCACCCTGTTCCTTGATGAAGTTGGCGAATTGCCGCTTGCAGCCCAGGTCCGCTTGCTGAGGATCCTCCAGGACGGAACGTTCGAGCGGGTCGGCGGCCAGCGTCAACTGGTCGTGGACGTTCGGGTCGTCGCCGCGACGAACCGGGATCTGCAAGCAATGGTGGCGGACGGACGGTTCCGAGACGACCTTTGGTACCGGCTCGCTGTCTTCCCAATCCAGTTGCCCTCCTTGCGCGATCGCCCGGAGGACATGCCGGCGCTGGCCACCCACTTCGCCTTGCGCGCTGCCAAGCGCTTCGGCCTGCCGGTTCTGGTTCCCTCGCCCGACGACATGAACCTGCTACTCGCCTACGACTGGCCGGGAAACATCCGGGAGCTGGCTGCCGTAATCGACCGTGCTGCGATCCTGGGTGATGGCAAACGCTTGGAGTTTGCCGCGGCTCTGGGAAGTGGCTGTAGCCCGCGCCCGTCGGCGAAAAACGGCGTGCGGGCGACCTCTGGCACCTTAGGAACGCCTGAAAAGTTCCCGACTCTGGACGCGATGGTCAGCGAGCACATCGGCGCCGCTCTAAGAACCACCTCGGGCCGCGTGGAAGGCCCGCACGGCGCTGCGGCCATGTTGGGCATTAATCCGCACACCCTACGAGCCCGAATGCGCAAGCTCAGGATTGACTGGACAGAATACCGTCAAACCGGGCAAAAGTGAGTAGGCCCGCAATGGGCTCAAGGCTTACCGGCACGGCCAAACCCGTGGCTTGGACTCCGAGCGCCACGGCTGGACTGGGTGAAACGAACGGCTCCCCCCGGCGTTGCGTCGCTTGGCCTCGTCATGAGTGTCAGCATGGGAGATCTGGCGTCGGTGCGAGCTCGTCGGGTACGGGCCCCGACGAGCTGGGTAAAGCCTCCTGCCCGGTGAGCGCGATCTGCCTCGTCGACGAACGCTGCGAAACAACAGGCCTCCCGCTAGGTTGCTGGCTCGACTTCAGTCGGCCCGAATCGCGCACGGGAGCGAGGAGTCCAGAGAATGTCTTCGAGCAGACGCCCCTTGCTGTTGGCTGCCGCTGTCATCACTTCTGGCGTGTCACCGGGCGGGCGTCGTGCTTCTTCTAGGAGTAAGTTAGGGGCAGCGAGTTGGTCAAGAAGTTGGTCAGTCTCCACTTGGTGGTGACTTGTCAGTCACTCGGACCGCAGCTTGTCAGTCAGTTGTAAACCTCGTTTTCGGCCGAAAAACGCGATGTAAATCCTTGAAAACAAAGGACTTGCGCGCGGACTATCGGATTCCCAAGCTGGACGTCGGCGGTTCGAATCCGCTCGCCCGCTTTCGGAAACGCCTATATTCAGGGCATTTAGCGCCATGCGGCTGGTCGCGCTCCGCGGATTCGTGGCAGTTTCGTGGCATTTCATTCTCAGCGAGGCCTAGACGCGCGGCGCCAAATCCTGGTTAGCGGCCTGGAAACTGGGGTCGCGCCAAGTCGGTCGAACGAGTGTTTCCGCAAAAGCTGGAAGTCGTAATAGGCCAGTCGGGGAGACGATCCGGATTGCGCCGGTCACGAACAACACCGGAGCGACGCCCAGGCAGGAAAGCTGGAAGTCGTCAAGCGCCATCTGGGGATCGATTTCCAGAGCGAAGTCAAGTTCGCACCTCTGTAAGTTGTTTCTCGGGCGGTCTGACGTGGCGGCGGGTCCGGCTCTGGTGTGTTTCACGGGACGGGAGCCTACTTCCCCGGCGCCGCACGGCTGGACTCAGAGGCCGTACGACCGAGCGGACGAACGCTGACCGTCTTCAGTGAGGCCAGCTAATTGATGAATGGCACTCAGGACCGTTTGGCCCGGCAGCAGAACACACCGCTGCCCATAAGGACGGGTCTCGGCCGCGTTCGCATGCTCCGATAATCAACGCCCTATCGAGGCCACGCCGCCCGGATAGGGTTTACGGGAGGGACAGGAGTTTACGGGCGGGTAACGAAGAGTCGCGCATGTAATGGAACGATAGTCTGCAGACATCGTTGTTAACGAAGTGTTCCGTCCTTCGTCGTTGCTTGGCGAACGGGATTGATTGCCGTGCAATCTCCCGTGAAGCGAGGCGTTGCCTCGGCCAACCGTCTTACGAACCGTGAGGTTCCATGTTGGGCAAAGGCGTCTCCTCACGCACGTAGCGGTCAAACCACTCATGAACCAACTGGTTTGCTTCGTAAGAATGCTCGTTCAGGCCGTGGTCACTACCTTCGAACATCACGAGCCGGAAGGGATGACTCAATTCAAGCAGTCTCTCCGCCATACGCAGCGCTGAAGCTGGGTTGACGCGCCAGTCAGCGGTGCCCTGCATAAGCAGAATCGGTGCGGTCGGGCACAACTTCTCCGCCCAGCGGATCGGGCTGCGCGAATGCAGCGTTCGGTCGTCGGTTGGATCGAACTCCGGAATAAGGTCGGCGAAGACCGACACCATCTCGGGGCGATCGGCCTTCCAACCCGTTAGGTCCGAAACACCGCAGCGAATCGCCGCGGCCTTGATGCGATCGGTCCGTGCGAGCGCCAAATATGTCATCAACCCTCCGCGGCTTCCGCCGTACATCGCGAGGCGTGATGCGTCGGCTTTGGGATGCCGTTCGAGCAACGGGATCAGGTGCATCACATCATTGACCTCAGCGCCGCCGAACTCCTCGATTCCTTCGCCGCCGTCGTTGCCACGGTACTGGCTGGCCACGACGACGTAGCCCCAGCTGGCCATACGCGCCAGGTGATGCGCGACGCGCCGCGGAGTGATCTTGCCGAACTCTCGGTTGCCGCCTCGATTGTAAATGACACTCGGGAAGGGGCCAGGCCCTTTGGGCTCGACTAGGTATCCCATGATTCGAAACCCATCGCTCATGTAAGCGATGCGATACATCTGGACGGAGGCAAGGTAGTCGAAACCCTTCTTGAGACGCCTGGCGCCATCGTCCGCCTCGAGGCACTCATCGGGGATGGCCAGCGCATGCTGTTCAACGATGTCACCGTCACTTCTGCTGCGCGATGCCGCTAAACGCCGCCGGTCGAGTGGCCTACCATCGAGCAGTACGGTGCGGATACGCTCAAGATGCGCCACAGACTCGCGCGGGTCGGCGTCAAGCACCACCAGATCGGCTCGATAGCCGGCCTTGATTTGGCCAACTCCTTCCCAGCGAAAGGCCTCGGAGATGTTGGCGGTCGCGGCCGCCAGCACTTGTCGCGGGCTTAAGCCGATCCGGTGCAACATATCCAGTTCCTGATGCAACGAGATGCCCGGCATGGTTCCCCAGACGTCCGTAGCACTGCCAGCAAGGTATCGCGCTTTGGCTGCGCAGTAGACTCGCTCCAGCGTTAGCTCTTGTTGGCCGAGTGCCTCATACGCATCGCTATGCGCCGTGTCGTACTCGTGGCGTCCCGTCAGGCGATTCGCAGGGTTGTTGATATCCCCTGGGTCGAGGATGTGTGCGATCGGCTCGTCCCAGGGGTTCGTTGCAAAGGGTTGATCGAGGTACAGAAGCGCCAGCGTCGGCATCAGCGCGGCTTTGCCCCGTGCCAGCGTGCGCGCATGCGAAGCAATGCGTGGGTCATCGGGCTTCAACTCCGAGAGCATCTTGTAGTAAAGCCACTTCGGGCTGTCGAGATCGTCGCTGAATGGATGGTCCGCAACCGCTTGACGCATCTTCGTCGGAGCCAAATCCAACGAGTAGCGGGTCGTATGTACGAATGCATCAACTCCGGCGTCGATCCCCTCGGCGTAGGTGCAAAGGCCTAGTTCGCCGATCGTTCCCATGCCTAGAGCGACGGCACGCTCCACCAACGGTCTCAATTGGCCCGGCTTGATTTGGTACTTTAGAAGCGCGATCTTCTTGCCGTCCCGATGCAACTTTTCGAGATCAGCGATCAGCTCTGCAATCGGCTTGGGATCATCGCCGACCGATTCGAGGGGATAGATGCGCGGCGATGGATGACCGGTCGTGAAAAGCGGACCGCGCCGCCCCCCATCGACCGAGATGATCGACGTAATGCCCATGTACAGGTACGCGTTGGCATAGGCCTGATTGTTGATGGCCGCGAAGCCGTCGATCAGGCCAGGGATGATGTACCGGCCGCGCACGTCGACTCGTTCGGCGTCCATGGGAACGGCTACCTCATCCGCGCGTCCAACCGTGGCTATGCGACCGCCGCTGATTAGGACGGTTGCATTGTCGATGTCATTCGCGCCGCGGCCCCAGTTGCTGACGTCGATTACCGTCCCGCCGATGAGGGCAATGTGTTGCCGTGCGTCCTCCCCGAGTGCCGGTTTCCAGACGCAGGCAAGAAGTATAACAACGCTCGCTCGAATCATCATTGTGCGCAGTTCCATCTTCCCGCTGTTCTCGTCTGCCAGTTCTCGCGCAAGGACGCCCGCAAGAACGGCGTTGCTCGACGCGCGCCGTGTTGCGCCGACGTCGGTTACATGTCACGCGCGACATTCTCCGGCCGAGCATACTAGCTTCCACCCCGGTCGCCAATGCCACTGTCGCGCAGCAAGATCTCGGCGGCATCTCTTGCCCACGACGCCTAACGGGGACTTTTCGACTCACCAGTTTGTTGGTTTTCGATATGTTGTTCAATACGACATGTTGTCCGGTTCTGGGGCGTGGCTCCTGTGCATGTGATCCGGCCGTCCGATGACGCAAGAACTTAATCCCCGACCGGCCTGCGGCTTCGAGGATGGCCGGAGTTCGGGCCGGACAGTCGGTGGCGATGACATATCCGATCAGGGGATCCTTGGAGCACCCGAGTCTTTGGGCCAGTGAGGTTTGCAGTGACATCGAAGGGCCATCGAACCAATGCAGGGTGCGGCCTTGCCGCACCACCCGGCTCTCTTCGTCCCCCCAATGGTGCGTCGGGGCCGCCCCTTACCTCCTTGGCCGTAAGAACCAGGCCTAGGGAGGCCGTGCCACACTTTTTCAACAGGTCGTAGGCAACGGTGGTGGGTCATTCCGCCTTAGCGGTTACACGCAAGACCTCCTCGAGTGTCGTGAGCCCGTCGCGCACCTTCGTTATCCCGTCCTCCTGCAATGAGATCGCACCATGCTCGACGGCATATGCGTGGATGCTCTCGGT
>JAUXGE010000246.1 GCA_030622435.1 Planctomycetota bacterium | reverse complement strand
GGTTCAGGTCTATGCCGGCGCGAGTCGATCGAGTTTCTCAGCCTGACGCCCGCCCTGTCGAGTGCCACCCGGACCGGGACTTAGACGAATTCCACCTACGATCGGCATTGGATGCCCGACGGGCACCGGGTCGTGACCGATGGAATCGGTTAATCCCTGACCTTGTGCATGCCCCCCCGGTCAGGAGAGGGCAGGTTCGCACCAGGCTTTCGTGCGACGACGACCAGTCGCTCGGCCTGATGATCGTATGGCGTGCCTGCGAGCGCGCCGTATGCCTCAACGGCTTTGAATCCTGCGTCGGCGAGGAGTTTCCGCAGCTCACCGGCGGAGTAGAGCCGGTGTCCGAAACGGTGCTCGCGCTGTTTTGATTCCCGCAGAGTTGACCAACAGACGTCGATCCAACCCCAATCGTCCTTGATCGCACGCTCTTCCAGCACCAACGTTCCATCGGGTTCTTCGTGCCAGTCTCGCTGCTGAAAGATGCGGGCGAGCACCTCCTTGCCCATGACATCCATGACGAGACGTCCGCCCGGTTTGAGCGAGGAAACAAGTTTTCCACCACTCGCCGGTCCTCGGCAGGATCCGCGAAGTAGCCGAAGGACGTAAGCAAGTTGACGGCGGCGTCAAAGGTGTCCGGGCGTCTGAATTGTCGCATGTCGGCCAGGACCCACTCGACATTCAGCTCCTGCCTGTCCGCTTGTTCCTTGGCCTTGTCGAGATAGGTGGCCGTACGGTCCACACCCGTAACCCGAAAGCCCTTTCGGGCGAGTTCCAGAGAATGACGACCGATGCCGCAGCCCAAATCGAGAATGGCCGCGTTCGAAGGCATATCCCCCAGCAGGTCCAGAACCCGGCTCACCTCATCCGGAGCGTGTTCCCGGCGGGTTTCATTGAACACCACCGTTCGGGTTTCCTCCCAGAACTCGTCGTTGTCGTACCAATCAGCCATGGTAGGCAGACTACTCCTTTCCGCACGACAACTCAATCGGCGGTGCCGGTTGAGGTTCTGTGAGGAGAGCACATCCCGGTGTCAATCCGGTGCGGTTTGAGCAGAATCCCGTTTCCGGAATGTCCACATAGACGCGACTACCGGAATCGAGCCTCCATGGGTTTGCGGATGGTTTCGTTACATCATACCAACCGTTGTTGTTAGTCCTGTTCGTTGAGGCGTGAGGGATGGTGCGGTTTCAAGCCATCGCTGCGGACAGGTTTGACTTGGAAGACCGCAACTGTTATAAAACATCATCGACCACCCTTGAGAAGCGAGGTGCCGCAGGTGTCTCGGAGAGGCATTACATGCATCCTTGCGGTTCGCGGTTCTTTTCTGTTCTCGCAATAGACGGGGTATTATGTTGACAAGGACTGAGCTCGGTTGCGTTTGTGTGTCTGCCGCACTGCTGGCAAGTCTCGCCATGCCGGCGCTGGGACAGGAAAGGGAACGGGCACTTCACGAAGCGTCACCATCGTCCGGCTTGATTGTGCGAAGCGAGGGCGCGGGCACTATTCTGAGCCTTGTCGGCGATGTGCCGTTTCACGTTACGACGGACAGCGTGATGGACGCTCGGCTGGTCGAGGTTCCTGGTTCCCCGGTTCGTCTGGCGATCTGGACGGAGGTACAGCCTGATGGGGAGGAGGCGCCGTTTTACGCGATCAGTCTTGATGGTCGGAGCGTGAACACGGTCCGGCGCACGTCGTACATGTTGAAGCTCCGGCACGGAGACTTCGATCCCGGAGCGATTGTCGCAAGGCCGTCTGCCGTCCATCCTTCGCTCGCCGCCGACGAGAACACGACGCTGTACATCGTGCAGTTCGTCACGCAACCGCTGGATGCTTTCCGCACGGCCGTCGAAAACGCGGGTGGTTCCGTTCATCATTACCTGGCGAACCACGCGCGAATCGTGGAGATGAGCGAGGATGTTCGGGACCGGGTGGCAAGGCTGCCGTTCGTGCGATGGATCGAGCCGTATCATCCAGCGTATCGGCTCGAAGAGGTTCTTCTGGCCGAGTTCGAGCAGAACGGACTCCCGCTCGAGAAGCGGCGGTATCACGTTCAGGTTGTCCGGAGCGGTTGGGATCAGAAGCATGTTGTGGCCGATCGCATTCGTGCCATCGGCGGAACGGTGGACCTCCTTGCCCCGACCGGCTTCCTGCTCGATGCGACGCTTACGCCGCAGCAGCTTCTTACGGTCGTGCGAATGAACGAGGTGTTGTTCATAGATCGGTGGCTGCCGCCGCAGTTGTACATGAATAACGTCCGTGAGGACGGTGGGGCTAACCATGTGGAATCTGTGGGCGGTTACACGGGTGAAGGTGTGCGCGGAGAAGTAATGGACTCCGGACTGCTGACAACGCACCAGGGTTTTCAGCTAAACCCGCCGATCATCCACGAGTGCAACTCGGGCGATACCTGGCACGGAACCTCGGTCTTCGGCATCGTTTTCGGTGACGGCACGGGTGATGCCGATGGCCGCGGATTGATACCGGATGCGCAAGGAATCTTCGCCGCCTGGGACTGTGGGACGGACAGGTACGATCATACGATGGAGCTCGTGCAGGCTCCCTACAACGCCGTCTTTCAGACCAACAGTTGGGGGTTTTGCTGCACGACCGAGTACGGGACAGAGGCTGCGGAAATGGACCGCATGATATTCGACTCGGACCTGGTCATTCTGCAGGCTCAGGCCAACGAGGGGAGTCGCGACTCCGATGTCAGCGTGTGGGCGAAGAACGTCGTTTCGATTGGCGGCATCCGGCACTACAACACGCTCACGCGTAGCGACGATCAGTGGAGCTACGCGGGCAGCATCGGACCCGCCGCCGATGGCCGGGTAAAACCTGACCTCTCGTATTGGTATGACAGCATCCTGACAACATCAGACAGCGGCGCGTATACGACAAGCTTCGGCGGGACGAGCGCGGCCACACCGGAGACGGCCGGTCACTTCGGGCTTTTCTTCCAGATGTGGGCGGATGGTATCTTCGGAAACGAGGTCGATCCGCTGGGCACGGTCTTCGATAACCGCAGCCACGCAGCCACCGCCAAGGCGGTGCTTGTCAATACGGCGATGCAGTATCCTTTCGTCGGTGGCACTCATGATCTGACACGGGTTCACCAGGGATGGGGGACGGCGGACGTCGGTCGTCTATACGACATACGCGACAAGATCTCCGTCATCGACGAGACGACAGTCCTGGCGAACCTCGAGACGGCCACCTACTACGCCTACGTGGAGTCGGGTGAGCCGGCTCTCAGGGCGACCATGGTCTACACGGATCCGCCGGGTACGACGTCATCCTCGCAACATCGCATCAACGATCTGACTCTGAAGCTGACGTCACCGTCGGACATCGTCTACTGGGGGAACAACGGATTGCTGAATGGGATCTGGTCCACGGCGGGTGGTGCTCCGAACACAATCGACACGGTGGAGAACGTGTTTGTCCAAGATCCCGAGGCCGGTATGTGGACCGTCGAGGTGATTGCCGGCGAGGTCAACGACGACAGCCATGCGGAAACGCCGGAGACGGACGCTGACTTCGCCCTGGTGGTCAGCGGCGCATTGCTGTCGAGCTGCTCCGCGCAGGGTCGAATCGACCTCGGCACCACCAAGTGCGCCTGCGAGGATCAATTGACGATCGGTGTCGTGGATTGCGACCTGAACATTGACAACGAAGCGGTCGAAACCGCTACGGTGGTGATCGGCTCCGATACGGAAGCCGGTGGGGAGACCGTGCTGCTTACGGAGACCGGTCAGTCCACGGCTGATTTTCAAGGGACGATCGACGTGAGCACGGTCGATGTGCCTGGCGTGCTTCACGTTACAGAGAATGACATCGTGACGGCCACGTACGTCGATGCCGACGACGGTCAGGGTGGGATGAACGTGGTAGTAACCGATACCGCCGTCGTCGATTGCACACTGCCGCAGATCTCCAACGTGCAGAGTACGAACATCCAACCGTGGAACGCGATGGTGACGTTCGACACGGATGAGCCGGCGAGGGGTTCGGTTCGCTACGGTCTAGGTTGCGGTGGTCTGACCGAGACGGCGATGGGTGCCGTGTCTCAGACGGAACATGCCGTGAACCTGACCGGGCTGGAGGAGGCCACGACGTACTTCTATGCCGTTGACGCCGAGGACGACGCGGGCAATATGAGCACGGATGATAACGGAGGAAGTTGCCACGCTTTATCGACACCGCACATCCCGGACTATTTCACCGAGGGCTTCTCGGGCGAGTTCGATCTGCAGAACAAGACGGTCGTGTTCATCCCCAATGGTTCGATCTCGTATTACGGTGGCTGTTCCGAAGGAGCCGCTGAGTTCCCGACCGACCCGACGGGAGGAACTACGCTGAGTCTTTCGGATGACGGCTTCAGCCAGGTTTCAATCGGAGGCGGGGAGACTGTTGCACTTTACGGCACATCCCATGATTCGTTCTTCGTCAACAGCAACGGGAATATCACGTTCACCAGTGGTGACAGCACCTGGCAGTGGTCGTTGTCGGAGCATTTCAATCAAGCGCGTATATCGGGGCTGTTCGCCGATCTCAATCCTTCATCGGCCGGCACGATAAGTTGGAGGCAACTGGACGATCGCATGGCGGTTACATGGGAGCACGTTCCCGAGTACGGCACGTCGGACGACAACAACTTCCAGGTGGAGATGTTCTTCAATGGACGGATTCAGATCACCTGGCTCTCGGTCGATACCACGAGCGGAATCGCCGGTGTCTCGGCCGGAGACGGTCAACCCTCGTACTTCGTCGAGAGTGACCTCGGCGCTCAGGGGGCATGTTACTGCCTGAACATAGCGCCGGGTGAAGGACTATCCTCGAGTGGTTTCGAGGGCGGTCCATTCACACCGGAATGCATGACCCACACGCTCACCAATTACTGCGACACATCGCAGGACTGGACGGCTGCGGGCACGCAAGCTTGGCTGGATGTGACGCCGGGCATGGGGACGTTGGCGGCGAGCGGTTCGATTCCAGTGGACGTGTGCCTCAATACGAATGCCAGCACACTGACACCTAACTCCTATGACGATATCGTCACGTTCGCGGACACGACTTCCGGTAACTTACAGACGCTGCAGGTAGCGCTCGAGGTCATGGATGTCCTGGCCGTTACACCACCTGAGGATTCCACGTCTTCGGGAGAGGAGGGAGGGCCCTTCGAACCAGTGTGCGCCACGTACACGCTGACCAACCACGGCAGCGCTTCGCTCGACTGGTCGGCTTCAGGTACGGCAGAGTGGCTGGATGTCGATCCACCCGGTGGGATCCTGGCGGCGAGTGATTTCGTCTCGGTCGACGTGTGTATCAACGCGAATGCCAACAGTCTCGCGGTGGACGTTTTCACGGATACCGTCACATTCACCAATGATACGACCGGCCAGGCTCAGATCCGCGGCGTGGCGCTGACGGTCTTGGAGCCTTGCTTGCCTCCTTCGGTTCCGACGGGGCCCTTTCCCGGTGACGGGGCGACGGGTGTGCCGACGGTCACGACCCTGGTGTGGGACGAGCATGTGGGCGAGGAACATTGTCCGACGACGTACGACGTGTACCTCGACACCGATGATCCGCCCGCGACTCTGATCTGCGAAGATGTCTCGGGCGCAGGATGCAGTCCCGACTCGCTGGATTACGAGATGGTGTACTTCTGGAAGGTTGTCGCCCGCACCCCGGCCGGAGAGACGCCGGGACCGGTCTGGTCGTTCACTACAGCCTACGCGCCGTGTGATCCGCCGGCCGAGGAATCACTCCCTTATCGGAAGATCCGCTCCATTTCGTTTGTCCCGATGAACCCGGAGAGGGAAACGGCGCTGCGGGTGACCCTGACGAACCTGCCGCCCCCGTTCCAGAGTCTCGAGAACCTGCATATGTGGGTCGGTCAGACTCGGATGATATGCGAGAACAGCGGGCAGGCCGTTCAGCCGCCGGAGGGTTGCGGCCCGGCACCCGGTCTTCCAAGCAATGAATTCGCAGCCGCGAACCTTCAGTGTGCGCCACATTGTATGGATTACGGTGCGGTCGGGTTGCTGCACGTTACGGATGACGAGATCGTCCCCGATGCGGAGTACACGGTCCAGGCGATAGACTGCCGCGCCGACTTCGACAACGAGTCGAACTACTCGGACCCGCTAACGATCGGGACGAGTATCTGGGGTGATCTGATATGGACCTGCGAGGCGCCGTCCTGCGGACCACCTGACGGCACCGTAAACGTGACGACCGATGTCACCGCGATACTCGACAAGTACAAGAATCTCGAAGGTGCGGTGGTCAAAGCCCGGACCGACATCGAGCCGAACCGGCCCGACTGGGTAATCAACATTACGGACGTGATGCAGTGCCTTGATGCGTTCCTCGGTTTTACGTATCCGCCGGATGGATGGACCGGACCCGGTGGATGCCCGTAACACCTGGGATGAGGAGGGGGATAGGAAACGACACGGACGTGAGGTATGATGCCACTATCTTGGAGAAGGCAGGGGCCGAATGACTACGAGGATCGGACTCTACGGCGGCAGCTTCGACCCGATTCACCACGGGCACCTTATCGTGGCACGCGCGATCGCGGAGCGGCTGGACCTGGACCGGGTGCTCTTCCTGCCTTCCGCCACACCACCACACAAGGCGCCGGGTGGGATTCTCGACCCCGCCCACCGGACCGAGATGGTAAGGCTGGCGATCCGGTGTGAGCCTCGCTTCGAGCTTGACGACTTCGACCTGACGCGCGACGGGCCCAGCTACACGATCGACACGATCCGGCATTTCCAAGAGACGCTTGGAGAGGATGCGGAATTGCACTGGATCATCGGGGCGGACTCGCTGGCCGAGTTTGCGATGTGGTATCAGGTGGCGGCATTGATCGACTCATGCCGGGTCATTACGGCCGCCCGTCCTGGTTGTGGCTGGGTCGAGCACGATAGTCTTGTCCGGGTGATTGGCGAAGCCCGGATGGCAAAGCTCGAGTCCGGCGTGTTGGATACGCCGGTGATCGACATCTCCTCAACGGACATCCGCCGCCGGATCAGAGAAGGCTTTTCGATCCGGTATCTGGTGTCGGAAGACGTTCAGGCCTACATCGAAGAGCATCATCTGTATCGCAATGCTACATAGCGCCGGCAGGATCCCTGAGACTCCTTTAACAGCCCGTTGAAAAACACGTAGTCCACCACAACGGTGTAGCGTCACCCCTCGTGGGTGACGATTAAAGCGGTTTTTCGCCGCCCACAAGGGGCGGCGCTACACTTTTTCAACGGCCTGTTAACCCGCTGATTCGCTGTATAATGAGTAGCCG
>JAUXGE010000278.1 GCA_030622435.1 Planctomycetota bacterium | reverse complement strand
TTGAGATCCCAACAGCTCAGGCCCGCCTCCCCATCGCGTCCGTCCAAACCGGAAGGCGCCGGATCGTCGGCGGGGGGATTCTGCTGATTCAACAGCGCAGCGGCCAGCAACCCACCGACCAGCAGATCGCGCTGGTAGTCCTCGAAACCGAGGAAATCACCCGAGCCGCATCCCGGCGCAAAGACCAAGGCGGCCATGATCGGCACGACCGAACCAATGCCAAGAACTCTTATCGCCTTCTTCATCTGATATCGCTCCTACCGCTTCCCACGAGTAACTTCTCAGTTATTCAACCCTCAGGGGTGACATCGCCGGTCGGGCGTTCACGTGCCGTCAATGCGGCGCGGCAATCGTCCCACCGGGAGCCACCCCGTGCTAATCATCTAGTCGATGCACTCACCGTTGACACATTCCCACCCGTCGGGACACTCGACCGGCACGCTGACGCACGTGCCCTGGTCGCACGTGTCGATCGTGCACAGATCGTCGTCATCGCAATCGGCATCCGTCAGACACTCCGGGCAACCACCATCACACTCATCCGGGATCCCGTTCTCGTTACAGTCAAAGCTCGTCTCATCCAGTATATCGTCAGCGTCCGAAATGCCGTTGCCGTTGCAGTCCTCGAACGAGCACGCGACGTCATCCTCAATCGCAAACACGGCAGCACTACTCAGTGCTGCGCTGCCGGCTCCCAACTCGATGAACTCCGCACCAAGAAGGTGGTACGCATACCCGTCCATCTGGTGCGTGTCCAACTCGAACGCCAGGAAATCACCGCCGGTAAGGTCGTCGGGATAGTCCAGACCTGCGGGCGTGTTGATGGGGAGGTCCACAACGATGAAGGTACCGAGAATGCCCGCGGTGCCGCCGTCGCCCACCTCCATCGCGTCGGGCCGGACCCATCGCGTCTCACCGTAGACCTCGACGTCCGAGCCGTCGCGCAGCCGGCGCCCATCTACGGTAAACACAAAGCAACTCTCCTCGTATTCGCCTGTCCGGTGGAAAAAGAGACGCATCGTTACATCGTTGCCCGCCTCATACCAATCGGGAATCGCAACACGGAATCCGGCCACACCTGTAGTACCGGAGAAGGGATCTCGCACCCCCAGGAGCGGCTCCGCAATGAACACGAACTGGACGGGCAAACCACCGTAGGGCCCACCGACAACCGTGAAGAAGTCGTCGATGAAGATGTCGAAGAACTCAGGACCATCCGCGCCGTCGGCCCCGTCCGAGCCGTCGTCGCCGTCAGAGCCATCCTGACCGGGTTCACCGGTCGCACCTTGACAATCCCGCGTATCCAACATGCCGTCGCCGTTGGCATCCTCACCAGGATCGCCCACGCCGTCGCCGTCGAGGTCCCAGCAGCGCAGGCCCGGTGTGCCGTCCTGCCCGTCATCCCCGGCCGGACCGTCCACGCCGGCAGCCCCAACGCAATCCAGCGCGGTGAAATCGCCATCGCCGTTCACGTCCTCTTCAGGGTCGGCCACACCGTCTCCGTCGAGATCCCAGCAGCTTAGCCCATCCTCGCCGTCGCGTCCGTCGATCGGCGCCGGCGCCGGGTCGTCGCCTCCGGTCGTGTCGCCCTGCTGCATGAGCAGAGCGGCTGCCAGACCGCCAATTAAAAGATCCCGCTGGTAATCCTCCAGGCCTAGAAAATCGTTCGAGCCGCAGCCCGGAGCTATCGCCATCACGGCGGCAAGCAGACAACCAACCACCGCGCTGCATCGAAACACCAAGGTTCGCCTCATGTTCGTTTCCTCTCTTCCATATTCCCGTCGAGCCGCTGCTTCACCCACCTGTTCGCGACGGCCCATGTCCAGGTTACTTCAATTCCGATTCGCATCGCCAGCGGCATACCTGGCTCGATAATTACCTTCTCCACCTTCAAGCTGCGTTGGAACCCGCCAAACGAATTACGATCGAACCATGTGTTCGCCTCGTGGGCGAAACTGCCACGGTGGTCGGATGTGCCATGCCCTCGTGCCTTCTTTCACCCCCACGCAGGCAACGCACCTCTGTCCGGTCCGATGATTTCGGCGTACTGTTCCAGGCCCTACCCCTGTGCTCATTCCAGGATAATCGAGTTTGAAGCGGACCCAGAGAATGAGCCCCTTCACAACTCGACCGGCGGTCGCCGCAGCCACTTGATGGATCCTTGCGGCAGCGCACCGATACCAAGTGTATCCGCATAATGCTCCACGAACAAGCACATACTAGGCACCACCGATCTGCGACAGGACGCGGCACTGACGTATCCGCGAGCGATGTGTGACCGATAACCACGCGTACCTGACAGCAGAGCCCTTCACGTCCAAGATAATGCTTCAACGCTACGTCGAGTACCAGGCACGTCGGCGCCCCCTCACCCGTAATGAGACAAGAGACCAACGTCTGATTACGTAGGACTGGGCAATCTACGGAAGCTGGGTGGTGACAATCGGGCGCAGGATCTACAGTCCTGCGCGGTTGGCAGCCAGTTGAACAGGTCCATCGAACACGTGCGAAACGGCACGATGCCGACGAAAACACGGGGCAGTTTGGGTACGATCGCGGTTCGAGATCTGACAAATGGAAAATCCCGGCTTGGCGAGTTGGCGCCCCGCCTCTACCCTGGCTCGACGTGTCAGACGGAGTTTGTCGGAGAATTCACCATGAGAATGGCTTTGGTATCGGTTGCGGTTGGGTTTGGCGTTGCTGCCTGCGGTTGTGAGAGGAGTGACGACGGGAAGATCATCGGCAGTGGCGTGGCGAAAACCGAGGTTCGTCCGGTTGGTGATTTCGATGAGATCGAGTTGCACGGCCAAGGATCGATCGAACTCTCCATCGGCCTCCTGCTACCCCTGGAGGTCACCGCGGACGATAACATCCTTCCGCTTATCAAGACGGATTTGCGGGGCCGCCGGTTGGTCGTTCAGATTGAAGGCTCGATCCGCACCGAGGTTGGCGTGGTACTCAGGGCCACGGTTCCAGACATCAAGGTTGTATCGTGCGAAGGGGCCGCCATGGTCGATCTTCAAGGCGTCCAAAACGAGGATCTGCTCATCGAGGTCAACGGAGCCGGCGCGGTCGTCGCGGATGGGACGACGGACAACCTGACGGTTTCCACAAAGGGAGCCGGACATATCGAGGTGGGCGAATTGCAGGCCCGCAACGTGGACATCACCGTTACCGGAACTGGGAGTGTGGTAACCCATGCCACGGATAAGCTGAAGGTCGACATTACGGGCGCGGGCGTTGTGCGTTACTCCGGCGATCCGGAGCTGCAAAAGAGCGTGCGTGGCATCGGGGTGGTGACCAGAGAGTAAACGCTGTGACCGCCGCAGGCACCGGGCTCGACTTTCGCAAGTCGCAGACCTCGGGTCGGAGTCCGGAAACATCGGCGGGCAGCCCCGCGCCAGAGGTGTTGAAGCAGGCTACACCCGTCGCAAAGGTTGCAGCTTCATGTACGTCAGCGATCGCCAGAGCCACTCGGCCGGGCCGAAGCGGAAGCTGCGCAGCCAGATCGGTGAAAGCACGAGCAAGCCGATCCAAACGGCAAACACTGTAAGGACCTGCCCCGTTCGCTCGACCTTCCCATACAGGCCGAACCCGTGTCCGTAGAAGATCGTCGTGCAGATTACCGTCTGAAGTAGGTAGTTCGTAAACGCCATCTGCCCGACGCAGGCCAACGTGCGCGTCGCGGGTCGCGCGAGACCGTGCTTGCAGATGAGCATGACAATGCCGACCCAGCCTCCCGCCACGAAAAGACTCCCCCAGTAGTTGAGCTGAGCGCCCAGGTAGAAGCAGTCCTCAAACCGCCACTGAGCGGCGAAGTTGCGGTAGACACCGTAGAGAATGACCGGCAGACCGACGGCGAAACCGAGGACGACCATCGTCCCGTAGAAGCTGGACGAGCGTTTCGCGCTGAACACGCCTGACTTGAACAGCCCCATTCCGACGAGCATCAGCCCACCGGCCCGCCACCCGTTCTCGATCAGAAAAACCACCGTCTGAAAGAACACTGCCGTCGTGGCTCGATGAGGCAGTTGGACGAGCCACCGACCCTGGTAGGACGATATTTCCTTGGCAACGGCACTCTGCGACGGTGCCCACCAGACCGCCGCGTTCTCCACCGCCTCGGCAGGCCAGAGCGGAAGCGAGAAGTGAAACAGCATGGACAGACCCGACGCGATGCCGACCGAGAGCAGTCCCAGGACAATCAACGTCCCCGGGCTCTTGCGCCGAAACAGGTACACGATCATACCGCACAGGGCGTAGGCATGCAGTATGTCACCGTACCAAAGCAGGTATCCGTGCATGAGCCCGAAAAGCAGCAGCCAGCCCATGCGACCGTAGTGCAACCCCGCCGGACGTATGTCCGCCTCCTCGCGGCGCGAAGTCATCAGCACGATCCCGGCACCAAAGAGCATGCTGAAGATCGCCATGAACTTCCGGTCTGCCAGAGCATGACTCACCAGCCAGACGACGTGGTTGGCACACGTCAGGTCCCCGTACGCCGTGGGGTTCATATAAGCCGCCCCGATCATCGAGAACGACTGGATGTTCATCACGAGGATGCCGAGCACGGCCACACCGCGAAGCACGTCGATCGACGCAATGCGCTCGACCTGTGTCACTGGACCGGCACTGTTTCCCAGAAGGGGTGAGACATCCATCGGAGCATCTCCCTACCGCGTATCGGACCACAGTGACTCGGGCATGGGTGTTGGCCGGCCGTCGCGCCCGACGCACGCCAGTGTCGTTGACGCCTCGCAAAGGCGCTCACCCTCTCGGGTGATCTCGTAGCTGTGTTCCACCCGAGTTGCCGTAATCCGTTCCACCCGCACGGTCACTGCAACCAGATCGTCGTAGCGGATCGGACGGAGGTACTTGCACGAGGCCTTGTAGACGACAAAGAAAGTGCCGTCCGCCTCGAGATCCCGGTATCTAAAGCCCAAATGCCGGAGCAACTCCGTGCGCGCCGCTTCGAAGTATTCCCAGTACTTCCCGTGGTTCAAGTACCCCATCGGGTCACACTCAGCATACCGCACGCGGAACTCGAGACGCTGACATTCGTTGTTATCGGAATTCATCGACACTATTTCACGCCCCAATCGACCTCGGGCAAATCACCACTCAACCCACCGGCCTGGCACCGCCAGCCAGGCGGGCCACCGCCGGTACGCGAATCACACCGCCGTCGTCGTACGCCGCAACAGCCTCGATGAAACCTTCCCGTACGCGCCGTTGCCGGTCGCCGGAGAGACCGTTGAACGCGCGACGGAACATCGGAGCCGTCTCGTAGACCATGCGGACATACTCGTCCGGGTTACGGGCGAAACTGTAGAGCGTCACGTCCGTCGATTCGACGTCCTCGAAACCCGCCTGCGCGAACACGCCGGCAAGCTCGCCGGGCTTTGACAACCACAAAGGCCCCGGTGTGCCACGCGGTGGCTGACGCCGCACGTCGATGAACCGCGCCAGTTGTTCTCGGGGAATTCGGAACATCGGATTGACCTCCGGCGACCCCCACACCGATGCCGCAAACCGGCCCCCGGGCACAAGCAGATCGAGAAGCCGTGCCATTCCCGTGTGCATATCGCGGAGGAAGTTGATGGCAAAACGCGAGACGATGGCATCGAAAGGACCGACCGATATCTCCAAATCCTCGACTGCACCCATGCAGAACTCGACATTGTGAAGATCGAGCGCGCGAGCACGATCTGTGGCAATCTCGATCATGGTCGGGGAGAGGTCAACTGAGATCACGTGCCCGTCCGAACCGACCATCGAAGCGATCGGCAGTGCCGGATCACCGATTCCGCCACCGATATCCAGCACGCGCATTCCCGGCCGCAATCGCAGGGCGGATATCAAAGCCAGGGTGACCGGCAAGGTCGTCGCCGCGAAGAAAGGCTCCCATCGCCGCCAGCCCTCTGCAACCATCTCCCATTCGTCACGGACGGCCTCAACAACAAGTGCATCCGAAGCAGGTTTTCCGGGCGCATTACCACCCATAACCCTACCTCCGGCGGCGCATAAAAAACCCTCGACGGTCCGCCGCGGGACCGCCGAAGGCAGGTCGTCCACTCATACCAATACGCTTCAGCGCGTGTGCCACCGCGTCAGACGTGTCGGGCGCTCGGTCAAGAACAGTAAATCAAGGTCATCCACAAGAGCCCGGGCGTCTTGAGCCGAGATTCGAGACACATCGTGATAGTGATCGTACGACGAAAGCGACATATTCTCTCCCGACGCATGCGGATAATTCAAGCCGACAGACGCACGCTGCCCAGCCGACCAAACCGCACACCCCGACAAGCCAATTACCGCAAACGCACAGAACAACACGAGACACCGTCCGAAACGTACCATGGTGTCATTCTCTCCCGTAGAGTACCTCGCCGGCCGCGACGGA
>JAUXGE010000264.1 GCA_030622435.1 Planctomycetota bacterium | reverse complement strand
GGCGATGCCGTGAGCACGATGCTCGAGGAGATTGAACGGCAAGTGCCGGGCGACGCCACGCTGGCCGTCTTTCCCGAGGGCGTCATGCTCAACTACCTGGCGCGGAGGGTCAACCCGACGCCCTTCATCAATTTCATGCCGCTCGAACTGTTGCTCTATGGTGAATCGCGCATACTGGCGGCGTTGGATGCCCATCCACCCGACTACGTCGTCCTCGTGCACAAAGACACGTCGGAATACGGGGTGCGTTTCTTCGGGCAAGACTACGGCCAGCGGCTCTTCGATTGGATCCGCGAGCACTATCGCCCGATCAGCCTGGTCGGCGCAACCCCCCTGCAAAGCGACGACTTCGGCATCCTGCTGCTGGAGCGAGCGGACCCGTGACGCTTTCGATCTCGCGGCGCAACCCTCTGCCATGGCCGTGAAGCGACTGGCCGAGCCCCACGACCTGTTCCTTCGCTCGTTACTATCTTTCCCGCTTCATACCGTTACGACACTTGAACCGCTGTCTTTCGCCGCAATAACACGATCGTTCCCGCGCACAGCACGAGCAGTGTCATCACCGCCACACCCCATTCAGAAACAGCAGGGATCGATGCTGGTGCAAGCTCCTCGTCTTCGTACGAGAATGTCGCCTCGGCATCCGTTTCGATATGGGTGTCGACTCTCACCGTCTCGCCCGGCTGCATGAACTGTCCCGTCTGAAACACCCACTGCACATCCAGATACTGCTGAAAGGATCTGCCTTCGGAGACTTCGTGATGTCTAATCACCTGCGGCTTGTTGTCTTTCGGTGGTGTAAGCGTCATCGTGTATGTGCAGATGGGGACATTATTTCCGACGTACAGCTTGTAGCGCAGGCTTGTCACGGGCCTTCCGCTGTTATTCGTGAACTCCTTCGACAGGTCTTCTTTGTAAGGGCCTTCCAGAGCTTCGGACAGAGTGGCCAAGTTCATGATGTAAGGCCCCTGGGCACCGTCGCTGGGGTAGACGACGTAGTCCGCGAGGTGCCAGACGTTGCTGACGTTGTTGTAGTTATATGTCCGCACGTCGTCCCCGGGGGCGACTAATTCATCATCCGAATCCGTTACGATGAGCTGGGTCGGAGGGTCCAGATCGTTATGGCCCCACGCGGTGATAACGTGCGTGTCGGGCATGACAAAGCCGCCCATCTGAAAACCGACATAGGTACACCCATGAAGCTCATCGTGAATGAAGCCGGGTAACCCGGCATACACCCATGGTGCCTCTTCTTCATTTCCGTAGAACGTGACGACGGTGTAGTCGTTGTCCGAAGGTGTATTGTACGTTGACTGAAGCCACCAACTGGCGGCGCAAGCCGGCGCCTCTCATTCGACCGGCGGGTAGTTCACCCTGAGCTGATCATAGATCGTCTCAGCCCTGTCTTGGGCCGTGTCCTCGGTGCCGTACCCGGCAGCGCCGAGCATGTTGGCGGCTGTCGCGAGCCAACAGGTTCGATCAAGGACATCCTTGTCGACATCCGGCACCGGAGAGCTATCCGACGTGGGCTTGACCCAGTCGGCGAACGCAGTCGCCGAGATGCAGCCCAGGATGACGACGATTCCACAAAGACAATGATTGGCGCGTGGTTTCTTCATGACACTTCCTCCAATTGACGAGAAGATCAAATCAGAATCGACCCAAGGCAGTGTACGAAACCCGCGCACCCGCGTCAAGGGTACGGTTGCGTGGATCCGGGCAGCGTTGATGCGGTCGCAGGGGTGGTGGTCTCCGGCTTGACAGCGGGTTGTCGCGTTTGTGAAATAGGAGCGTGCAGGCTGCCGGAAACGCGGGCCGGGGCCATTCTGCGGTCATGATCTTGTGAGGAGAGACAACATGTATCGACGTACCCTGATGACAATCTGTGTACTGGGGCTGCTCGGTGGTTGTGCAAAGCCTGACTGGTCTACGGAACCACCCCAGAAGCCGGTGCCGTGTCCGGAACTCACGAAGCTGTCCCGGTTGATCGGCAGTTGGTCCGGTACGGCGGAATGGGTTTATCCGACTGTCGAAGAGATGCAGGCCGGGATGCCGGAAGGAGCCGAGGACATGCCTACATCCTTCAAAGGCGGTGGAAAGTTCACCTGGGCACTCGATGGCATGTTTCTGTTCGGTGAGAGCTGGCACGAGATGGGCCCGGACGAGCGCATGCACTACATGGAGTTCTGGACCTGGGACGACAAGGCCAAGAAGTACCGCACCTGGTCCTTCACCGACTGGGGTCAGACCGGGGATGGCTGGGCGTGGTTCGACGCGGCGGACGGCAACACCATCCAGCTGAAGGGGACCAGCGTCGATGCCGACGGAAGCAAGCATCACGGCCAGGGCAAAATGACCTTCCTCGATGATGGCCGGTACGAGTGGGATTGGACGGAGCGCGGACCCGAGGGCAAGATGGCGTTCAAAGGCGTGTCCAACAGGGAGCGGTAGTGCTCAGTAGCAGTTGATTTGAGGGATCAAACCGGTTGGGTGGCCCGTGGCTTTAGCCGTGGGGGACGCGAATCGTCGTGCCCCCCACCTCTGAATGGGTGCCACTGGCGGCTTGCCCGCCAGTGTCCGCGGGCTTGTCGACGTAGCAAGAGCACTGGGACGCGTCGGTTGGGCATGCCATACATCCATCTACTGCATGTGCCATGAAGCTCTAGCCTGCGGATCGCCGTCGTTGTTTGAGCTGTGCGCGCACCGCGGCACGCATTTTCCCCGTGCGCGTGGGTGAATGCCTGGACTCCGGCGGTCGGCCCTGCTCCTCAGCCGACTCCGGCAGAAAGGCCCCTTTGCACTGTCGACATCTTCGTGGCAGCAAACGCTCGACGCCGTTGACAACGGCGGGAAACCCGCAATGCGGGCAGTGTGTGTAGAGTGGTGCCATTCTCATCCCCCCCGAATCAGCCCGTCGGGCTGATAGACGGTTCCCCGTTCAGAATAAGGTATCCCGATTCTCGCTCACGCAGGGATGCACGGAAGGCAAGGTCCCGCGGAACGCCCCGATTCCCGCCATCGACCCCACCGAGACGGGAACTTCACCACATTACCGGTCGCACAGAAACACGACCGCATGAGACTTCATATATTGTACTTTACGCGCCACGCTGAGGCGCAGGTTTTCCTGCGCTTCTCAACTGCCGACGCGAGGGCCGGCCGTGCGCAAAACATGCCCGTGCAATCCTCGGACCAGGACTCCGACGTTTTCGTATCCACACTGCTGACACAGCGGTGGCACACCGTGGACGATCGGCACAGGGGCGTCCGTCACAGGATGATCGAGAATGCCCACCTGTGGTGTCGGTTTCAGTCCGGCTGCGGAGCCGGTCCGACGATCTCATTCAGCAGCAGCACCGCGTCCTGGAGCCCGATGGGCATGATATCGCTCGACAGCGGCGCCTCCATGAATTCCTGATCTTCGATGAACTCATCGGCGTGAGACTGGTCATCCATCAATGCATCGTCGTCGTCGACGTGGTTGAGTCCCAGTAGATGACCGGCTTCGTGCGAGCCGACGTTGCCTATGGCGATGCCGAGTTCCGTGGCCGTCGGCGTACCGGAGAACACGTACAGTTCAAACGATTCCGTGAATATGATGGCATCATCGCAGTAATCCATATTGTACATGTCGACGTCGTCAGCGATCCCGAAAGCGCCTGAATCGTAGCCGCCGAAGTGGACCGTCGAAACCTGCACCGCATCAGGCGGCGGCGGGTCGTCCGTAGTCAGGATTGTCACGTCGAATCGCTCGAAGTTCTGCTCGAAGACCGCTTTGATCGTTGCCTTGATCGTGTCCGTCTCCCCATCGTAGACGGGAGAGATGGCCGCGGCGTCAAACTGCTGAAGCATCATCGGACTGCGACCCGTAATGGTCACGTAACCGCCGTCGAAGTTGAGTAGGAGTACTTGCTCCACCGGATCTGGAACAGAGAACCCTGGTTCTATCTTCACATCTACCCGGTAGGTACCCGTGTACCCTCCCCTCGCGGCGAATGCCGAGTGCGTGACGACCAGGTAGCTGGTGTCACTGTCATGTCGCACAATCCACTCGATGTACGAATCCAGGGGTCTGAGGATCGAATCTTCGCGGTCGTCGTTGCTGTAGAGAAGTCGTTGTTGTGCATCGAAGACGGCCACCGAGACATCCAGGCCATAACCCGAACCACCGGCATCGGCATCGACGATCAGGCGATCCCCAGCCGTGAGCGGACCGAGTGAGAACACATCCAGATCACCGACGGCTTCCACCGTGCCCTCCAACCGCGCGACACCGGCATCATCGAAGACGGCGATGATGGCATCCGCGAACGAGCCGTTGGGCTCGCCCGATGTCTTACCTGCCACACCCGTGGAAGAGGAGCCTCGGTTACCGTCGATCACTTCCTCAGTGGTGCCCGGAGGGGATAAGCCGCAGCCTCCGAGGGCGCTGATTAGCAGTACCACGGCCAATCCAGCCGACCAACGCGAGGTCGAGGAGCGCGCGTGTCGGATAAGGCTCACTCCGGCCCCGGGTGGCTTTTGCGTCGTCAACGGTATCTCCTCCTCGATGTTCATCATCGCTCCGGGACTCCGCCCGGGCGATTGCCGCGGCGGTTCCGGCACCGACCTTGCGGGCTCGAGAACCACTCTTGACCCTCTTGCGGCAGCCATTGCCTGTCGGCTGCCCGGATCGGTGGGTTTCATTGCCGACCGTCACCGCCAACCCGACAGCCCTATTCTATGCGCCACAACGGCTCTAGCCCAGTGCCCTGTCGGCCATGCCCCGTGGCCGTTACCCACAAAGCGCGACCCGGGTCGGATCCTGTGAGGGTCGTGGGCTTCGTCTGGGAAGTCGCTGCAGCCGGTACGCTATGTGGCGTTTCGCTCTGCTCCACCTCCAGCCTATGAAAAACGGATGCAGGTTGCTGTCTTACCGCTCGAAACCTCAATACGCAATCTGACAAGGTGAGAAGAAAACACGACGACCATCATGGGAACTGCACTACCGATCGTGCAGACAGCAACTGCTGAGGCACAAGCCCGCCCGCGCAGGATTCCGGTCCGTGCCTTTTTCCATCTGGGATTGTTTGCTGACGGCGGTCATCTTTTCCTTCTCATTGTCGAACCATGTCTTCGCGTCTCCCCCGATAATATCGAAGAGGTACTGGACCGCGTCCTGATGTCCCACGGGGAAGACAGCGGAGTAGATCGGTGCCCGCATGAAGTACTGATCACGGAGCAGCCGGCTCAAACTCGCGGTTACATCCATGATAGAATCGGAGTCGTGCGTGTGGATCATGCCGAGCAGATGGCCGATCTCGTGACTCGTGACGTTAGCTATCGCCTGACTCATCTCCTCGGCCGTCGGATCCAGCCGCATGAAGGCTGCAAAGGTGTCACAGAAGATGATTGCCTGCTGTGATCGCGTGGCGTTGAACTCGTCGATGCCCTCGGCGACTCCGAGCAGAGCCTCGTCATAAGTCCCGAAGTACACACGCGACATTCCGTTCTCGTACGTGTAGCCCTCGCTGGTCGAAATGATCGTGATATCGAGCCCCCTGTAGTCCTCGCGGACTTTTTCGACGATTTGCCCGATGATCCAATCAGTCTGTCCGGCGAATTCAGGGGAGATATCGGCCGCATCGAACTCGGGGACATTGACCGGTGTTCGCCGGCCGATCTTGACGTTGGTTCCGCCGCTGAAGACAAGAAGGGCAGTGTCCGGGTGTGGCTCCGGCAAGGCGACGTCGTACTCCCTCGCGGCGACGAGTCCGTAATCACCACTGGAGTTGAAGCCGGGCGTGGTTGATGCAGCCACCAAACATGCATCGGACGCATGTTGTATGACGACATCGACGAACGGCTGGGTCTCGCCCAGGTACACGTTGCGATGGTCGTTGATCAGGAGACTTGTGCCGTCCTGATCGAATAGGGCGATCGCTGCCTGGAGGCTCTCTGCCGGAGTCATGTTGACTACGATACGATCGCCGGGAAAGACAGGACCGAGGTCGTAGATATCAACGTCATTGGCCCCGTCGATGTGGCCTCGGATAACGCGCGAGTCCGTGTCTACAGGAACGTACTCGGCAAGTTCGAGTTCGTGGTTGGGATTGGTCTCGTAGTACGTGGTCTCGCTGTCGGTGCCGAGAACCGAGAGATTCAAGGTCGAGCGAGATCCGACATCATCGCTTTGTCCGGTGACGGCGCCGCAGCCGCCAACGAGCACCATGCCGAGTAGTGCCCACAGGCGCGCAGGTTCCCTGTTGATCCTGGCTTGGACGTACACAGTCGTTTACTTCCTCAGAGCGGATGAACTACTTCCCCCACCGATCCCCCCTCGCTATTGCGGGTGTCGTGGGCCGCAACTTATCACGGGTCGGACCGCTCCTTAGGCTGTCCAGACCGCACCGCAGGCGGTCGTCCGCGACGATTGCCTTCTCTCTTGGACCGTGTCTCGCCCCTCCGGGAAGGAAGCGTACGATACGCCGTTGGGGCTGGCTGTGAGTTCGGGGTGGAAACGGCTTTCAGGGTTCTGAAGCTCCGCATTTGCGGACCTGTCGTTACTCTGCGGCGTTCGGATGGCGGGTGCCCCATGGCGGGTGGCCCATGGCTTCAGCCGTGGGGGACTCGAATCGTCGCGTCCCCACAACTTGGAAGAGTTGGGTCACCCCTTCGAAACAGCTCTGACCGAACACAGCCGTGAGAGATTGTGTCACGTCTCCAAGGTCTCTGATGCGGTCCTTGCTGAATC
>JAUXGE010000072.1 GCA_030622435.1 Planctomycetota bacterium | reverse complement strand
CTGCATCTTCTGCAAGATCGCAGCGAAAGAGATTCCCGCCGGCATCATTCACGAGGACGAATCCTGCGTCGCGTTCCTGGATGTCAGCCCGTTGGCAGAGGGACACGTTCTTGTCATTCCGCGGGAACACCGCGTGAGTCCGGTTGACATGTCACCGGCCGAGTGCGGAGCACTGTTCCTATCCGTGCCGAAGCTCAGCCGTGCGCTGATCGAAGTAACAGGCGCGGAGGGATTCAACGTACTGCTCAACAGCGGTCGCGTCTCGGGCCAGGTGGTCATGCATGCGCACGTTCATCTGATACCGCGAAGGTCCGACGACGGGCTTGGCTATCGATGGAACGCGGGAGAGTATCCAGCCGGTCGGGATGCGGAAGTCCTCGAAGCCTATCGGAAAGTGCTGGCGGACCAGCGGTAGAGCAGTTTCGCTATGTAGCGGCCTGCGTCCTCGCAGGCCGTTTTCCCGGGCAAGTGTTGTTGCACACGACGGCCGGTGGGGACGCCGGCCGCTACCGAAAGACACGAACCGTTCTCACTTGCCGCATCTGATGGCCCCGCCCACCTGCGGCATGAGAATACGGGAACGGGATACTCCCCTCCAGCTATTGGCCTAGGATTGCCTGGAAAGCGGCGAAGTCGACCATGTCGACATCCGAGTCGTCGTCGAGATCCGATCTGAGGAACTCATCGGCCGAGCAACCGCTTGGCTCAGTACTTTCCGCAGGTCCGGTCAAGCAGGAGGCGAAGACGGCGTGGTCATCTGGATTCACGGAACCGTCGCAGTCGAAATCGCCCCTCAGACATGCGACATTCATGAACACCGCGGTGTAGGTTCCCCAAATGCCGTTGTAGTTCCGGCCATGAACTAGGATGTAATGCCTGCCGACGGTCAAGCCGGTTGAGTCGACTGAGGCATTCACCTCTTCACTCAGCCCTCCCCAGCCCCCATCGCTGGGTGACATGGGGATGCCACTACCGTCTTCCCCCGGCGCGTCTATGAAGTACTCGGCGGCCGCCGTACGCTGAGTGGGGTCGTCACCGTAGCGATGGTCGGCGATCGTCGCTGTCAGGTCCGCCGATGTCCCCATCGGCACTTCGTCCAAAGAGACACTGACGTTCAGCGTGTCAGGGCCGTAGCTGGTAATGTAGGGTGTGCGTGCAATCTTGTGGGCATACAGGAAGGCGGGCCTGTTTTCGGACCAGAAGCTGCGGGGCATGTCGTCGATGCCGTCGATGCAGCCGTAGGCGGCCAAGAAACCGCCACAAGTATCGCCAAGCCGAGCGCCGACTTCGAAGGTGAAGCTGGCGATACCGAACTTGCCGTAAGTCCAATCATCCGTGGTGCCTTCCGTGTCGTACCAGAGAGTCCCTCCGGGTTCGTAGCCGTTGAAATAAGCGAATTTGCGCCCGATCGTCTCGAGTTGTGCATGGTTGGGCGCGTCGCCGAACATAGTGAATCCCCAAGGCCAGAGCACCTCGTCGTAGTAGCTATGCAGGCTGATGAAAATGCCGGTCGTGTCGTCCGGAGCGGCCGGGGGGATTTCGTCGTCGCCGTTTGGCCCGTTCTGGTCGAGCATCACCGACGCGAAGTACGACTCGAAGGCTTGCGTCTCGGGTTCACTCGCTCGGCTGGGACCGCGGTAAGTTTCGACGCAAGGATCGCCGCTCGAACCACCACAGCAGTTCCACAAGAAGCTGTGGTTGCGGTTCAGGTCTACTCCCCATTTGGTGGCGTAGTCGCAACCGTCGTCCCAGTCCATGTTCTTGCGGCGATTAGACAGGGGGTACCCTTCAACGTTCCAGTGACCGTCAGGATTCTGCATCACGAGAACGTGGATCACATGGTGGTCCACGAGCCATGTAACGTCCGGGTCCACTCCGTAGCTGCCTTCACCATCGTAACCTCCGGTCAAATACTTGATGTAGCGGATGGCAAGCTCCGGGACGCTGATCTCACGGGCATGCATGGCGGCGAAAAGGAAGAAGGCTGGCTTGTCCTCGATCGGACCGAAGGAGGAGTCCTCGTTGGTTATGCGGAGCACCCAGATATCTCTGTCATATTCCCCTGGTTGGTCGGCCATCCACGCGTCGCCGATGTCGTACAGTGCGGTCAGGTCCGGGTAGGCTTCCTGCGTGTCTTGCAGGAAGTCCACGACGTAGCGGTCATTCCAGTTGGTGCGGTAGTCATCGAAGTAGTAGTACCGGGGGTCCAGGGGGGCTCGCGTCGCTTCAGCCGCCGTCCCGATGTCTTCCTGTTCCACTCGATATCCCAGACCCTCGAGCCATGCGTACTGGGCGGGTGTCACCATGGCGACGACGTACGATTCGTCAGGGTGAGCCTCCCAGATATCCAACTCGCCCGCCACGGCGTTCAGGTGATCCCGATCACGTGCATAAAGTCGGATGAGCGTCGGCTCGAGAGGCGGTGCGACTGAGGCAACTTGGGGGTCTGTCTGGTCCTGGCCATGTACGGGCGCCGAGTGAAGGGGCATAACGCTGACGCTGAGCATCGCTGCCAACGTAATGATCCGCGCGTGAAAACGAGATTCCAAGGCTCCCTCCCCCTGATGCAATAGTATCACCCCATCTCGAGTGTTCTCCAACCCGAGCACAAGATCAAGCGCCTTGGATCGTATTTCGTGCTTATCGGCCGCAAAGATGGTGTTTGCGTCGATCTTGGAGCGGTTTGGGCTTTTCCCCTCGGCGGAGTCCGTAAGAGGTTCACTCGCCGATTACCTGCAGGATGAGGCGTCGCGCGCGGGGCCTGGTGTCGAAATCGATCAGGATAATCTGCTGCCACGTACCCAGCACGAGACGGTGATCAACGATCGGGACGGTCAGGCTCGGTCCAAGTAGTGACGCTCGGACATGGGCGTGCCCGTTGTCGTCATGCCACGTTTCCTCGTGCAAATACCGGCCGTCCTTCGGCGCGATCCCCTCGAACGCGGCCTCGAGGTCGTGGTTTGCCAGACCCGGCTCGAACTCCGTTGTCGTGATCCCGGCCGTCGAGCCGATGGCGAATAAGGTGGCGGTTCCATCCCGGAGCGAGCCGGATTCGATGCACCGGGCGACATCATCCGTGACGTTGACAACGTGGTTATTGCCGCGCGTCTGGACTTCGATCTGGTGGGATTCGACCGTCATGGCTTGCAGTCTACCGGCTGTGAAGGCCGGGGCAAGGCGATGGCTGGACATGCACGCCGGTGGGGTGCATCCCAAATTGGGTGGCGAATCCGACGAGGGTGGCATGGGCAAGGGCCGCCTACGCCGGCGTTTCCAAGTGCCAAAGAGTGCCTGGGGGCGGTCCTTGCCCGTGATCGGGGCGTCCGGCGGTCGCAGTGGTGGCGCAACACGGGCAAGCTCCGTTTCATGCTTGCGAACGGGCTCTTGCGGCCCGAGAGTGCGTCGGTGCGGGGCGAGGATCGCACCTTCCGCTTGCCCATGCCACCCCAAATGGGACGCACCCACGCCGGTGACTGACGCGGCTCACGCGCCCTGTTCCAATCACCGGGAAAGTCGTAGCATGGTGATGTCATGGCCGGACTCGATTACAGAACGGCGGGAGAATCCCACGGCAAGGCACTGATCGCGATTGTCGAAGGCATGCCCGCGGGTGTTGCCGTTGACGAGGCGCTTATCAACGCGGAGCTTGCCAGGAGGCAAGGTGGCTTCGGACGCGGCGGTCGCATGGAGATCGAGCGGGATGTCATCGACCTTCTCTCGGGCCTGCGCCGGGGGGATACCCTCGGCTCCCCCGTCGTGATGCAAGTGGTTAACGCGGACTATCGGATTGATGACACGCCACCATTGCGGCACCCGCGACCCGGGCACGCCGATCTCGCCGGCAGCCTGAAATGGCTGACGACCGACTGCCGTTGCGTGCTCGAGCGCGCGTCTGCGCGGGAGACTGCCGCCCGTGTGGCGGCTGGCGCGCTGGCACGTTGTTTACTGCGTGAGTTCGGCGTTGACGTCGTGGCATACGTAGTGGGGATCAAGGATGTCGTCGCGGATGTAGCAGGGGATGAGGTGCCGGAAGATCTGCGCCGCGCCCGTGACGCAAACGAGGCCTACTGCCCGGATGCCGAGGCGGCTCCGCGCATGATCGACGCGATACGCCAGGCTCAGACGGCCGGCGATACGCTCGGTGGCGTAGTAGAGGTGCGGGTCTTCGGGCACCCGCCGGGCTTGGGTAGCTGCATGAGGTGGCAGGACAGGCTCGACGGCCGGATGATGCAGGCCGTCGGCTCGATTCAGGCGGTCAAGGGTGTGGAGATCGGCCTGGGTTTCGGCGTATCGCTGCGGCCGGGAAGTGACGTCCACGACGAAATAGGCTTCGATCCGGAATTGCGCGACACACCGCGTCTTGGGTTCACGCGGCGCTCCAACCGTGCGGGCGGGCTCGAAGGCGGAATGACCAACGGCGAGCCGATCGTGCTGAGGGCCGCGATGAAACCGATCAGCACGCTACGGAGCGGTCTGCCCAGCGTCAATCTCGCGACCAAAAAACCGGAGCGATCGGACCACGAGCGAAGCGATGTATGCGCGGTGCCTGCGGCGAGCGTGGTTGTCGAAAACGTCGTAGCATTCGAGATAGCCCGCGCGTTTCTGGAGAAGTTCGCGGGCGATACGCTCGGGGAGGTTCGCGCCGCCTACGATACGTATGTGGAGATGGTGCGTTCGCTGGCGTAGAGGGTGAGATGCCCTGCCATTTTGCGGGGCGGCTGTGGCGGAATTGGCAGACGCGCTAGACTTAGGATCTAGTGGGAGAGATCCCGTCCCGGTTCGAATCCGGGCAGCCGCAGTTCAAGACCGGCGAGAGACATGAGGCCGGGACCGATCGGGATACACAGCGGGCGTGCATTTCCAAGCGCGCTGGAGTCTACACTGCCCCCCTAGTGCCGCGTCATCGATGATTTGATGGGTGGTTTTTGGTGTTTCTTGCCGATGGCGGGAAGGGTTCACTATAGGCAGGAGGCCAATGATGAAGCGCTATCTCGTGACACTCACGGATGAGGAACGCGAGGGTTTGGAGCAATTGATTCGGGCGGGCAAGGGGGCAGCGAGGAAGCTGGCGCGGGCTCGGATTCTTCTGAAGGCGGATTGCGGGCCGGGCGGGCCGGACTGGGATGATGCGGCGATCGCGGAGTCTCTGGAGGTCGGCATCGCAACCGTCGAGCGGACGCGCAAACAGTTTGTGGAGGAAGGGGTGGAGGCGGCGTTGATCCGCCGTAGGCCGCAACGGGAATATCAGCGCAAACTCGACGGAGATGCGGAGGCACACCTGATCGCGTTGGCTTGCGGCGAGACGCCGCCCGGACACGCGCGCTGGACGCTGCGTCTGCTGGCCGATCAGATGGTGGCTCTGGAGTATGTGGACACGGTTTCGCATGAGGCGGTGCGTCAGACGCTCAAAAAAACGAGTTGAAGCCGTGGCGGCAAAAGCAGTGGTGCATTCCGCCGAAACAAAATGCGGAGTTCGTCTGGAAGATGGAAGACGTTCTCGACGTGTATCGAAGGCCCTACGACGCGCGACGTCCGCAAGTCTGCCTGGACGAGACGAGCAAGCAGTTGATCGGTGAGACGCGAACTCCGATCCCCGTGGCGTGCGGTCGGGAAGCGCGATACGACCATGAATACAAGCGTAACGGCGTCGCCAATCTGTTCATGATCTTCGAGCCCTTAGCTGGCAGGCGGCGCGTGAAAGTGACCGAACGGCGAACGAAGAAAGACTGGGCCGAGTGTGTTCGTGAGATGGTCGACGAGATGTACCCGGACGCGGAGCGGATCGTGTTGGTGATGGACAACCTCAATACGCACACGCCAGCGTCGTTGTATGATGCGTTTCCCCCGAACGAGGCGAAACGCATCGCGGACCGACTGGAGATTCACTACACGCCCAAGCACGGGAGTTGGCTGGACATGGCCGAGATCGAACTGGGCATCTTGGGGCGGCAGTGCCTGGCCCGCCGTATCGACAACAGGAACGAACTGACGCGTGAGGTAGCCGCTTGGGAAACAAAACGCAACGCCGCCAACGCCAAGGCGAACTGGCGATTCACGATGGATGACGCACGGATACGCCTACGCCGGCTTTACCCATCAATTGAGGACTGACGGAGCACTAGTCAAAGGCTTCGTCGTTTGTCCCACGGTCGCTTGATTCGCCGCCGTTTTCGTCATCTTCGGTTGTTTCATGGTCGGATTTGCTGCCTCTGAAGAGGCGACGAACGACCGTGAGCCACACCGCGATCGAGGAGATCACAGCCCAAACGAGAAGGCAGGAACACAAGTCGACCGTGTCGAACATTGCCAGCCATGCCAGGAGCAGGATTGGGAGGGAGAGAGTGACGATCAGACCGGCAAGGAGCGCGGAGAGGAAAGTGATGTCTTTCTGGGAGGCTTCCTGTTCGGCAGGAGTGATCGGCGGATCGGCAAAAGCCTCAGGCCCATAGGTTTGCCAGAGTCTCAGCCTTCGAGAGAAGGCCAGATCGCAATCCGGGCAACGGCCCGCCTCTCCGAGCCCGGTCAGGTCGCGTTCACATCCGTCGCACCGAATGGGGAAGTCCTCTTCCGAGAGGCGTGTCGTATCGATAGTTGACCAGTCAGACATCGTTGTTCCGTTATTCTTTGTCGCGAGACCTTGCTTTGGCCCCAGGCCGGGATTCTAGAGCAAGCTCTATCCAAGTGTAGCGTCCGAGTGCGAGTTTGGCCCGACAGCAAACCTGTTTTCGATGCTACACTTGGCCTGAAAGCGTTATAACGGGATCAACCGTACAGGGCATCCCAGGTCAGCGTTTTGAGATTGAAGGCGGCATGGATCAGGATCGGGGGGATGAGCGATCCCGAACGTTCGTAAGCGTAGCCCATCAGGATCCCGAGAACGATCAGCGCGGGCACGGCGTGCGGTTGCGTAAAATGCACGGCTCCGAACGCCGTCGCGGAGAGCCATATCGCCAGCCATCTACTTCGCAGAAGGTTCGTGAATAGGGTCTGCACCAACCCTCGAAAGAAGAACTCCTCGGCCACAGGCGCTACGGCGAAAGCTCCCAGCCAAAGGGCGGCATGAATACCGAAGGGCTGGGCGGCGTCGTGAAGCGCTTGAATCGTCGGGTGTGCGTCGAACTGGTGGTCCGGGGCGATGAGGAGTATGACCGCGACCGTGAGGTCCCGAACCAACGGGCATAAACCTATGGCCACGAGCGTCAGTATGGCGGTGGTCGAAATCCACGGACGCTTCCCGGAATCCTCTCGACCGGCCCAGTAGCTCTTGATACCTCCATCGAACGTCCTTGCCGCAACCACGAGACATATACCGATGCCTACCAGTTGCGCGCCGCTGCCCGCCAGCATCATGCTTAGAATGTTCTCTTCCTCTCCCGTCATCAGTCCGACGAGCCACTGCAGGATGGCCGCGGCGATCAAGTAGCCGAATACCGCAAGGAGAACCATGTCCTCACGGAGGCGGTTGGGGCGAAGCGGAGCATCTTCAAGCGGATCTCGCCGGGGAGGTACTGCCCAATACACGGCTGCACACGCTGCGAGGACCAGAGCCAGCCCGCACAGAGCCTGATCGATGGTCGTAAGGATTGCCTGAGCCTGGCTGGATTCGCCCGAGACGGTGGCGGCGCCGTCTGATTGTAAGAGGAAAACGAGAGCCACGTGCTGTCCGCAGGAAGTCATCGGCCGTGAATATAGAGGGTTGGTTCCTCGGGGCCAATGGGGAAGGGACGAGGAAAAGCATGCCCGGCCGGGTGCCTACGGACGGTGAACGTCTCTACCTGCGCTGCGCTCCACTGCGCGATGCACGAGAGCCCGTGTTCTATCAGCGATCCGGTTCAACTGAGACGGTGATGCTGAGTGAGGCGAATTGCTCCGCGTAGAGCTCGCCACGTTCGCGGTGCGTCACCAGCAGAAGGGAGACACCGGTTTCGTGCGCTTCGATCGCCTTGACGACGGCATCATCCTCTCCCAGCGGTGTCAACCGCATGACAGAGCGGATCACGTGATCGAAGGAGTTCTTGTCGTCATTGTGCAGGAGTACCTTATACGGTGGGAGTTTGCCAGGTTCTCGCTTGGTCGGAGCCGGCCTCTTCTGCGTGGCGGTTGCGGCCCCCCCCTCATCTTCCTGCTCAATCACTTCTTCCTTTGCTTCTTCGTCCATCATGGTGCCTTCGCATCCGTTTATCAGAGAGCGGTTCCGAGTGCCCCTGCCTCAAACATCCGCCTCCGTCACCATTATAGTCCGCACTAATTGGCACGGCAAAACATTGCGCCGTTTTCCACCAGCCTGGGAGTTTGTGCCGTTCCATGCTCGCATCTGAAACGAGCGGGACGCAGTGCAGTTGGGCTGTCGTGCTCATCGCTGTGGCCTCTAGAAGGTGTTTGACAAGCCTCTTTCCAAGCGTTTCCCCGTAAGGAGGCGAGGGGAGCTCGCAGCCAAAGCCAGGGCCACCCAGCCCCCGTTTGACAGCTCACAGAGCACCAGATGTTCCTTATCGCGGAAAACAGGAGTACCAGGAGATCAATGTCCAGGGATTCTGAAACGGTTCATGTGAAGCAACAGAAGGGTGATCGCGCCGAAGGTATGGCTCAGGGTCCTATAATAACCCTTGTCTCCCTCGTCGAATTTGCTTGTGAACACACGACGCGCCAAATGCGACATACCCGCCTAACATGCCAGTGAGGAGGGGGAGGAAATGTACGATTCTTCGTATCGTGGCCGGGGTGCCGCTTCAGCTGAGGTGTATGAAAACGATCGCCCGGTGTTTGAATCGCCGATCGACACCGAGGAGATCTTCCGACGACTCATCGTGGATGAGCTGCGCGGTGGCCGGCTGACGCCGATGAGACGCCGCCGTATCGTGCAGTACGCGGCGCAGATGGGTCTGTCGGCCAGGCAGGCTGGACGGCTGATCGAAACTTGCCGTGGCCAGGCGCTGCACAGCACAGACCCAACCGAACGCCGCCGTGCGTTTCGCCTTGTTGAGCCGGAGCCGACACACATACCGACACGTTTCAAGATCGCTTTTGTAGTAGCGGCGGCGATCGTGCTCGACGTCCTGATCATCTACTTGCTTCGATAGTGCGCGCTGCCTCAAGGGACCACCGATAGCATCGGTGGTTGGCCAATGGCTTTGGTCGTGGGGACGCGAGTTGTGGACACTGGAGGACAAGCCGCCAGTTTCGACTGACCGCCCAACGCCGGGCACTGATCCAACCCGCAGATTCAGGTGTGACGCTGTGCTAGCCGGCGAGGCAAGTTCTTTTTCGCCGGCCATCAAGATGGCTCGCGGAGGAAACTGCTATGTCTTGGGAGGTTTTGTCCAGGTCCGGAGCCCTCCGGTGGACGCCAAAGCGACCCCTGCCGGTAATGAACCAGAAGAATCCGTTGAAATCGAGCGTCCGAAACTGATAAACTGGTGTGTTGGGTTGTTGATTGCGGCTGGACCGTTGCTCGATCTTTTGTGGCCGTTCATCGACAAACCTGGGATTCGTTCCGGCTCTCGAGCCGACAACGGAAGTCCGCGAAGATTCCAGACCACAGGGTAGAGCATTGCGGTAAGGAGTAATGGGGTGGCACGCAGCTTCTTGATCTCATGTGCATCGGTGATTCTCGGTCTCGCTATCTCCGGCCGCGCGTCAGCTCAGGATTGGTACGAGTATCGTTTCGCGTTCGGAACGTATTGTGGGTGAAGCGCCGGCACGCTCGGCGTTTGGTCAAGCGCCACCGACGGGTGGGACTCCGGACTCGATCACGAGGCCGGCACTAGCTCCTACGGTTATGCCGCCGTTTACCACGAACACGAGACGCCTGAGTGGCTCGGTCTCACCGGCTTCTACAAGATTGATCGCCGGGCGCCGCTCGATCGGAACGAGAGCAAGACGTGGGAGTCGATTTGCGTGTGGGCGACACCCACCTATCCGTCATTGTACAACGTTATGTCCGTTACTTTCGCAGCGAGTACATCCGTTGTGCCTCCTTCAGACCGGGCGTACCTCCTCGAGCTGACACACGTCCCTGACGGCATCTCCGGCGCAGATCCGATCGGAACGGTCTGGGAGCTACCGGTTCGGAGCGGGCTTACCCTGGATCTTCCGACCTACCGCACGACCGATGGACTGACAGGTTATCGCTTCAAGTTCACGATTACCGAAGCCGAGCCGGGTCCGGGTGATCTGGACAACGACGGGGATGTAGATCGGGACGACCATGCCGCTTTGACCGAGTGTATCACAGGTCCCGGAGGGCAACCCGGCATCAGGTGTTCTCCCGAAGCCCTCGATCGTTCGGATATTGATGATGACGGCTCTGTCGGCCTGGCGGATTTCTCCATGTTCACCCGCAGCTTCACGGGGTTGTTGACGAGCCGTCCGGAGTATGCCGGTGCGGCCTCGTGTATCGAGTGCCACGAGGAAGACCACGAGGATTGGTCCGGCACACGCCACGCAGGGGCGTTCGAGACTCTGGTCATCGACGGCGAGGCGGATAACCCCGTGAAGCTACCCGTGTCACACAGTCGGATTCGGTCAGACCGGTGGGTTCGTGGATATGAACACGACGCCTCAACTGGCAAACGTCCAATGTGAGACGTGCCACGGTCCCGGCAGCCATCACAACGTCGATCCCGCCCGTGCGCCCCTCAAGGTGGATCTTGATTCCGAATTGTGCGGGCAGTGCCACCAATCGTGCCACGGCATGTGCGGGGATTACTATCATCCGCACTATGAGCAATGGTCGACTTCGAAGCATTCGACGGCTCTGGCGGAGATTTTTTGGCTTCCGGAGTACGAGGAATCCTGCTTGGCGTGCCATTCGACGGACTACCGGCTCGCTCCGGAGGATGACAAGCCTGCGGCGTCGGACGTGCTCTTCAGTATCGAGTGTGTTGCGTGCCACAGGGCTCGCGGAAGCCAGCACGTGGGGCAGCTTCGCCTTCTGCCGGAGAAGCTCTGCGCCCAATGCCACACGATGGGGAATGCGGCGCCCCGGGAGGAGCCTGATCGACCACACGTCGAGTTTCTGCACGGTGTCGGCGGCTACGCGCTCGATGGTTCGCCGTTTCCGCAGCTCTATACGATTCCGTACATGGGCATCCCGGGCGAGTGCGCCGGCTGCCACGTATTTCGCGAGGACTACAGCGGACCTGATCAGCCGGCCAACAGCGGGCACACGTTCGAGTCCAATCTCCTGGCCTGCGAGATGTGTCACGCCCCTGGCGATGCCGAGGTGCGCCTGGCCGATGTTCGCGCGGAGATCGAGCCGCGCCTCGCCGGCTTAGCGAAGTATCTCGACCCGGCCGACCCGCTGTACGTCAACCCTCTCACGCTGACACCGGAGCAGTTGACACAGTATTACATCGCCAGGTTCGACTACGAAATGGTCGATGCCGACGGTTCGTTCGGTGCGCACAACGCCGCCTATGCGCGACTGCTGCTTACGGAAGCGGAGGCTTTCTTCGGGAACTTGCCCTGACTGCACGATTTGAGCTTCTTCCCTTGGCGAGTGGGGATTGATGGTAGTTGCCGGGTCGAAGCGAAACCAACCATGAACGTCCCCCAGCCCCTCCTTGTTAAGGAGGGGATTTGAGAGTGACCGCTTCCTCACGGGCGCGGCTCGGTGTGTGGGTGCGGAGAGGGGCCGCTTCCTTACGGGCGCGGTTCGGTATGTGGGCGCGGCTCGGTGCTACGATCCGTCGGGGATGGTAGTGGTGTAGGATTCACGGGCCGGTTCCTTTCGTCGTGACATCATCAGCACGCCGCCGACGAACACGACCCCACCGACAACGAGAACGCGCAACGGCAGATGCGCCCATTCGTCATCTGCTTGCACGCCCAACCACCCGAGCCATTCCTCCTGCCACAGGGCGGAGGTGGCGCCGATCGCGTTGTGTAGGAAGTGGGCGATGATCCCCGGGAGGATGGATCGCGACTGCCAGCACAGGTAGCCGAGCAGAATGCCCAGCACAAACGTCACGGGAAACTTGAAGAGGAAGAAATGGAACACGCCGAATACGGCACCGGCGACGAGGATGGCCGTCCACTTCTTCGCCGCCGAGCCGAGCCCGCTCAAGAGAAACCCGCGAAACAGCAGTTCTTCGCACAAGGCCGGGACAAGGGCGATCAGCAAGAACACGCTCGCAACCGGAAGCGCGAAAAGGGCCTCACCCATCCGCTCGGCACTCTCGATCACGTTCTGCGGTATGCCGAAGAGGAACTGCTGCAATACGTTCAGCTCGTGCGCCGGCACCCAGGCCGACACCCCGACGAGAATCCCCGCAAACAAGTGACGCAAAGGTGGCACTCGAAGGCTGAACGTGTTACGGATGTCGATTTTCCAGTAGGCCGCCATGGCAACGGGCAGGATTACGAACAGAACCGGCATCAGCACGCCGGTCGCGTGGAGCAGGCCGCTCGCGTCCTCGTCCGGTCCCGGTGAGAACGCCGCCTGCACGAAGAACCAGACCGGAAAGAGAACAGCGACAAAAAGGAGCCCCATGGAGATGGTAGGTCTGGCCGACGGTTTGATCAGTCCGCGCGTCAGGCCGGCCTTGAACGAACCGGCATCGGCAAACACGACCGATTCCTTCCCGAAGATGTTGGCGGCCAGCGCGACCGCGGCGCCCGCATACAAAGTCGTCGAGATCAGGACCATCACGATGTGTAATGCCGGGACCGTGGCACCGAGCAGAAACTCCTTCGCCAGAAGAACCATGTTCCCCACCGGCATGACGAGCATGATGCCTTCGAGCCTCGTTGCCGGCAGAGCGGCGATTCCACCGGGGATCAGCACCGCCAGGATCACCGGAGTCACATAGTTTTGAGCCTCTTTGAACGTCCTCGCAAAACTGCACACCGCGATCATTATGGCCGACATGAGCACGGCGAACGGGATCAGACAAAGCAGGATGACTACCATCGTGACGATCGGTATCCCGCCGCCGGTTCCGGCGATCATCTTGTCGAACCCGCCGAAGTATACCGTCGCGGTAACGCTGGCGAGGTTCAGGGCCGCCCCCATGATCGCCACGGTCGTGACCACGAGGAACTTGCCGACGATCAGGTCGATCACAGGAACGGGGGAGACCATGAGTGATTCGAGAGTGCCGCGTTCGCGCTCACCGGCCGTCAGGTCGATGGCCGGATAAATGGCACCCGTGATCGTCATGAGGATAAGAATGAGCGGGAGAATCTGCCCGAGAATGGAGGAGGGGGTCGAGAGATCCTTCGCCGTGATCTCGAACGGCTTATCGAACGCCTCGGGCAGGCCTAGATGCTGCTTTCGAGCCGTGCGAACACGGTCCGCCGTGCGTTCCAACATTTCGCCGAGCCGGTTCCTGGCGAACATGCTGCGGATGTCCTCGAAATCGTAGAGGAGTTGCACTGAGTTGGTCCGGTCTGGCATGTCGGTTCGAATCTCGCCGGACAGGACCACACCGAGGTTGATCATCCGATTCTGGATGGATGTCTCCAACGCCTCGGGTGAGGCAAACGAGCGTAATTGAAAATGGTCGAGTGGAGAGGGGAATTGTATTGCCTCGTCCGACTCGGGATCGAGTTGCTCCTTCTCCTGCCGTAGGGCGAGCGTGTCGCGCTCGATGAGTAGTTGGAGTTCGACCGCCTGCTGTTCGCCCAGAATGCCTACCACCAGCGGCTCGTCTTCCATCGACTCGGCCTGGTAGCTGACGGCCTGGATCGACCCGAGCATCAACAGTGGATACAGCACGATCGGCACGACGATCATGGCGATGAGCGTTCGGCGATCGCGCAGGATGTCAACCAGCTCCTTGCCGTAGATGGTACGGATGCTTCGGTGGAAACTCATCGCACGACGGCCTCCACCTTCTCGTTCGCGTGGATGAGCTTCAGGAAGATGTTGCTGAGTCGCTCCTCGCCGGCCAGCAACCGGAGACTCGCCAGATCGCCCTCCGCGACGAGCTTTCCGTCGTGAAGCAGCCCGATCCTGTCGCACATGTCCTCGGCCTCGTCGAGGTAGTGAGTCGAGAGGATGATCGTCTTTCCGCCGTCGCGCTCGCGTTTGATGTACTCGAGGATGATGCGATTGCTGAGGACGTCGAGCCCCAGCGTCGGCTCGTCCATGATCAGAATCGGCGGATCGGCGACGAGTGCCCGGGCGATGTTGACCCGCTGCTTCTGCCCGGTGGAAAGAGCCCCGCATCGCAGGGCGGCGAAATCACCGATGCCCAGCCAGTTGATCAACTCCTCCGCGCGGGCGGCCGACGCATCTGGCTCGATACGATGGAGCCGGGCGAAGTAGACGAGCAGCTCACGTGCGGTCAGACGCTGGTAGAGCCCGGTGTTGGCCGTCAGGAAACCGAGGACGCGTTTGACGTCGTTCGGTTGGGTGGACACGTCGAATCCGCCCAGGGACGCGGACCCGCTCGTCGGCGCCATGAGGCCGCTCAGCAACCGCAGTGTAGTCGTCTTGCCCGCGCCGTTGGGCCCGAGCAATCCGTAGATGTGCCCGCTCTGCACCCGGAAGCTGAGACCGTCGACGGCTCGCTTCTCACGCCCGTCCGGTGTGGGAAACACCTTGACCAGATTGTCCGCAACGACCACGTCCATGCGACGGCCATTGTAACGTCGGATCGAACCGGTGACAGGGCATTCGACGCGTGGGTTGGTGGCGGGGTGTGGCCAACACTTGCGGCAAGTGCCAACAAACTGCGTCTATCTGTAGTGGCTGGCGTCCCCGTCGGCCGTCGTGTGCAATAGCACCTGCCCGGGGAAACGGCATGCGAGGACGCAGGCCGCTACAATGACCGGCGAAACCGACACCACCTTCTTGGAAACGGCCCTAGAACCGATGGTCTGGTGGAAGGAGGGCGATAGGTGGGCCTAGGATTTCCCGAAGCAGAATGGCGCGGCGAAGCGCCCGGGGCGACGTGTCGTCGCCGAGCAGTGTGGCCGTGGGACTCGAGACCGGATCGTACGCGGACTCGGCATAGCCCAACCTGTCCTCCACGGCCGAATCGAAAACCTCTTCCGCCGCCGGTACAGTTGACTGGAGGTGTGCCATCCGCTTCTCGGCTTCGGCATCGAATTCGACCTCTTCCTCCAACACCTCAACGTCAAGGTCTCCGAGTCTCTCCTTCGCGAGAGTCGGTGCGGCTTTTTTACCGTGTAGAGCCGGCCTCGGACCAGCCGAGCGTCTCGAAGTCTGCACGGGGCGTGCGGTTGGCCGGGGACGCGGCCTGAGGGGTTCTTCCACCTCGTCCACATCGATAGAAACGATCGTCGGCATGGGCGGAATCGGTCTAGCAGTGT
>JAUXGE010000074.1 GCA_030622435.1 Planctomycetota bacterium | reverse complement strand
GTTTTCGCAGGGCATCCTCGGAGGACGAGGCGAGTGAGGATCTGTTCGGGCACGTGAAGGTCCGTTACAATCCGGCTGGAGGATACTATTGATGGATGAATGTCTTACCCGTGCAAGACGCCTGCACGAGAATGTTCTGGTCATCGACTCGCATTGCGACACGACGCAGCGGCTAATGAAGGACGATTGGAACTTCGCCCAGCGTCACGAGGAGTGGCATGTTGATATTCCTCGTCTGCGCGAGGGGGGTGTGGATGCGGTGTTCATGGCGGTCTTCGCGCCGGGGCCTGTCGAGCCGGGAGCGGGGATAGCGGCTTCGCGTGCCCAGATTGACCGGATCCACGAAACGGCTGGCCGGCATGAATCGGACGTGGCGCTCGCCCGAACGGTGGAAGAAGTGCGGCAAGCGGCGGCCGACGGTCGGATCGCGTTGTTGATCGGCATCGAAGGCGGCTATCTCATCGAGGACTCACTCGATGTGCTCCGCGAGTATCATAGTCGTGGTGCCACATATCTGACGCTGACGCACGCGACGCACACGAGCTGGGCGGACTCGTCAGGCGTGCACGAGGCGCTCGAACCGCTGCACGGTGGGCTAACCGCCTTCGGGCGCGACGTCGTCCGTGAGTTGAACCGTCTCGGCATGATGGTCGATGTTTCCCACGTCAGCGACGACACGTTCTGGGATGTAATGAAGACCTCGACGGCTCCAGTCGTGGCAACGCACTCGTCGTGCCGCGCCTTGTCTGCGCATCGGCGGAACATGACCGACGAGATGATTCGCGCTGTTGCCGATACAGGTGGTGTGGTGCAGATCAACTTCGCCGCAGCTTTCATCGATCCGGACTATCCGCAGATCGAGCCTGAGGTGCGAAAGCAGTGGTTCACGACGTGCGGCGAGTTCCGCCGCGACATGCTTCCGGATCACGTAACCCCGCTGGCCATACTGGCGGACCACTTCGATCATGCCTTGAAGCTGGTCGGGCCGGCGCATGTGGGTATCGGTTCCGACTATGACGGCACGGCCGCCGTGCCTGCGGACATGGAGGATTGCTCGAAGCTGGCTAATCTTACGGCGGAGTTGCTTCGCCGCGGCCACACCGAGGAGGCTCTGACGCAGGTGCTCGGGGAGAACCTGTTGCGGGTGATGCATGCCTGTCAACATGGCGCCGAGCGGTCGTGATGCGTCGGATCATGCATATCGCGCAGCCGACAGTTGATCATGAGTGACAGTCTTACGACACACACTTCATCGGAGGAGTCTGGAGCGGGCGGGCAATACGTCGACTCGGATGTTCCCACGGATGGACTTCGGCGTGCGAGTCCGTGGCTTCTGATCGTGTTGGGGCTGGCTCTGTATCTACCCGGTATCGATTGGGGTTTGCCGGCGGTTTCTTCGTGGAGCCAGGATACGATCGCGGCGCAGCGCACGATCGGGGCGGTTGCCGGTTGGCCGAGAGTGTGGCGTGGGCGCTACCCTCCGATGCACTACATCTTGCTGAACACGGCCTATCGACCGGTCCTGTCGTCCTGGGAGCGAAGCGGGAAACGCTCGATCGATGCCGAAACCGGCGTTGCGACCCTTCAGCCGCCGCATGCACCCAAGATCGGATTGCTGATTCTCGTCGCGCGGTGCATGAGCGTCGTGATGGCCATCGCAACCGGGCTTGGTGTATGGATGGCCGCACGTCGGCTGACGCACAATGACACTGCTGCGCTCCTGGCCGCGGTTGCGCTTATGGTCGGTGCGGCGTTCACCTATTTCGCTCATCTGGGCAACGTCGATATTCCGTCGATGTGCTGGCTGGCGTGGAGCGTCTACTTCTACGTCCGGGCTGTCGAGTCATCGTCGTGGACTGACTGCCTGTGGCTGGGTTTGTTCGCGGCCTTGGCGGTTACGACCAAGGACGCGGTGGCCGGAATGCTTCCGGGGATGGTGATCGTGCTCCTTGTGGCCGAAGCCCGCAGGAAAAGCACAGAGAAGCGCCGATGGCGTGCGGCGATGTCAGCCCTTTGTCAGTGGCGGTGGCTGGTAGGGCTGGGGGCGTTTGTGCTTCCTTACCTGCTTATCAACGGCGTCCTCTTCGATCCACAGGGTTACCTGACACGGATGCGCTACTGGATCAGCCCGGCGTCCGATTCCGTCCTGGCAGGTGAGTACCGCCATGCCAACCAGTTCGCGTTGCTGTGGCAGACGTTGCGGGTCACTGCCGGAGGTGTCGGCTGGCCCATGCTGGTGGCGATGGTCATCGCCGTGGCGTACACGCTGCGAAGGCAAGTGCGGTGGGCGCTGATCATGCTGGTGCCGGCGGTCGGTTACTACGTGATCGTGATAGCGCAGATCAAGTTCGTGTACGCGCGGTTCATGTTCCCGCCGCTCGCCATGGTTTGTATCTTGCTGGGTGTAGCGCTTGCGGATCTGGTGAGGCGAGGCGACCGCGGTTTCGGACTACGGTGGAGTCTGCTCGTGTTGCTGCTGTTGATCTCGGTGGCACACTGCGTGGCCGTCGATATGGAGATGATTACCGATTCGCGTTACGAGGCCGAGGCGTGGTTTGCCGAGCATGTCGAACCGTCGTCCAGCATCGGGGCGTTTTCCAAGGCGCAGTATCTACCGCGGTTTGTCGAACAGGGATATGAGACATATGCCGTCGATATGACGCGCGAGTCGTTCGACCGTCCTCAACCTGACTTTCTCGTCCTGTCGAGCTACAACTTCGAGGACTTCGACGCCGAGCAGACGTCCTGCATGAAGGAGCTGCTCACAGGGCAACTCGGGTACGAGCTCGCGGTGACGTTCAAGGGTAGACACCTGGGCACGGGCTCCTCGTGGTTGAGCCTGGCCGGTTGGGGTGCGCCCGTACCGGGGAAGATCAGCCCGACGGTTGTCGTCATGCGGCGGGAGGAGAAACGTCCAAACGTCGAAACATCAAAACGTCAAAATCAGAGCCGCGACCGTGAGGGAGCGGACAAGCCCCCGCTGCGCCATACGCGTCTCCGATGGGTCCGTCCCATTTGGGGTGGCATGGGCAAGCGGAAGGTGCGATCGGCCTCCATGGCCGACAGACTTTCGACCATCAAGGGCCTGTCGGAAGTCATGAAGCGGAGCTTGCCCGTGTTGTGGCGGTCTAAGCACCACGGGCAAGAACCGCCCCTGGGCAGTCTCCGGCACGCGGAAACGCCCGTAAGGGCGGTCCTTGCCCATGCCGCCTCCTTGGATTCGCCACCCAATTGGGGATGCACCCATTTCCGATCTGGAGCGGCTCGGCGGATTGACGAGACCGGATTGACATGAAAAACCAGAGCGATGATTCAGCAAGACGTTCTGCCCACCTGATCCTAGCCTCGGCCAGTCCGCGGCGGGTCAGTTTGATGCGCGAGTACGGCTACGACGTCGAGGTGATCGAGCCACCTGTCGAGGAGCCAAACGAGCTTCAGGGAGACTTCAGCCCGGCCCGGCAGGCAGAGGCGCTGAGTCATTTCAAGGCAAAATGCGTAGCGCGTCTAGCACCAGACGGCTTGATCATCGCTGGAGACACTATCGTGTCACTCCACGGGCGGATCTTCGGCAAACCTGCCGACCGCGAAGATGCGCGTCGCATTCTCTCGACCCTGTACGGGACCACGCACGAAGTCATAACCGGGGTAACGCTGCTCAATGCCGCTACGAACGATCGGTGGATCGAGCACGACACGACGGCCGTGACGATGAGGGCGATGTCCGCGGAGGAACTGGAATCCTACCTGGACACGGACGCGTGGATGGGCAAGGCCGGGGCGTACGGCATCCAGGATCGAGGAGATGCCTTTGTCGAGAGCATCAATGGCAGCTTCACGAACGTTGTCGGATTCCCCATGGAGCTTGTTGTCAGGATGTTGAGCCGGTGCGGCATTCATCCCTCCCGGGAATCGACGCCCCCTCCATCCTGAATCGTGTTTCCCGAGTTGTGTCGCTCGGCGCGGATTGTGTGCCACTGCTGTGTCAGCAGTGCGGACAGAATGATGGCGGTGAGGCAAGAAACACTGCATGCGTGCGAGAAACACTGCTCACTGAGCAGTGGCATCACACCCTCGATGTCGGGTGCCATGGTCAAGACCCGGCGAAGCCGGGCGCGGCCATATTCGGTGGTGGATACGGCGTATGGAAGCACATGCCCGCGCTGCGCGTGAGCAGGACACCCGGAACGGAACCGTCACTCATTCTGCAGCGGGTGCCATGCCCAAGACCCGGCAAAGCCGGGCGCGGGCATGTTCATCACATCCCGATTCGGTGCGTCGGGGACGCACCCTACAACAAGGACGCATGTGTGCCATGGCTCTGTGAGCCGTGTTTTGTGGCTGGCGAGAACGGCCGTTCACACGCACTGCTGACACAGCAGTGGCACACCCACCCCCTGCTACGGACAACTATCGGGTCCGTCGAACGGATAGGTGAACCCACGAAACGCGTCGAGGACGCAGGTGACGTCGGTGATGTTGATCACCCAGTCTGCGACATCCGGCTCGACGTCGGCTCTGGCCTTCATTGGAGCACCCGGCAGGTTCTTGAACTTGTCCAGGCAGGCCGTCACGTCCGTCGTCACGTTAACTAAACCGTCCGAAGGAGTACACGGTGCCGTGGTGCAATCTCCGATCATGTCACCCCACGCGCTCGTTGTGACGGGCAGCGGTGCCGAGTAGTTGACATCGACCTCGGCATAGCAGTCGCAGTCAACGGACTGAACCTCATACGTTGCCCCCGGCACGATCTCGTTATCCGTCACGTGCAACGGCTGCGACAGTGAACCGTAGTCCATGCAGTGTGGCGTACACTGCAGATTGGCGGACAGCATCGTGTTACTGGGAAGACCGGGTGCCGGTCCACACGGCGCGTTTTCGTCCCCGGCATTCTCGCACTTTTCCTGTACGGGGCCCACCCACATCTGCCTGCCCTCATGCCCCTCAAAGGGAGCCGGCAGATCGGTTAGAGTCACACGAATAGCCGTTTGCACGCCCGGACTGCCGGGCGTCACTGAGATGTACCGAACATCCCCGTACCCGGCTTCTCCAAGCGGCCGCTCGGGCGGATTCGGGATGCTGTCGCAAGGGTTCCTGGATACGACAGGCACGATGGCGAAGCTCTCGTCACCGGCGAAGCGCATGCACGGTCCCTCTGTCGGAGCACACATCGGATAGGCCGTCAACGCCTTGTCAAAAGCTTCCTTAACCGCATCTCCGGCGGCCATGTTCGTGAACAACTCATGCTGCCACTCGAGCGAGTAGAGCCAGCAATCGTAACAATAGCTCTCGGACATGTCGCAGTAACCCACGTTGGTCGTACCGGTCTCAGAGCCTCTTCGGAAGGCATGAGACAGAGTGCCCGGCCCTACGTCACACATGCCGTAACAGCTTGCCAGGAACGTGAAGGGCATTCTCGGATAACCGGTGATCCAGTTGTCGATATCCACGGCCGTCGTATCCTGGCAATAGAAGCCGTCGGGGCAGCTACTGCAAAACAACAGGCCGTACGTGCCGTGGCTGTGGCCGATCTCATAAAAGACCGCCGTCTCCATATTTTGAACCTGATTCCTGATCTCGCTCTGGTCGGGCCATTCCGCAGTCTCGGTCGGATATCCCATATACTCGAACCAGCTCTCCGCGTTCGTGTACCAGCTTGTCCAGGCACCCCCGCATGGCTCGGCGTATTGCGCGCCGGACAGAGCGTAGCCCGTCGATTGCGGCGGCGGAACGCCATACCCCAAGTGACGACCGGTCACGGCGTCGATGATGGTGATGAGCAGCATTCCGTCCCGATCGCTCCTTACGACCCAGCAGGGATTTTCCGGTGTTGGATCCAGAGGGAAAACGTCGGAATCCGGAGAGATGATATACAGCTTTGCCGACAGTACCTCTCCTTCGACCATGGACTCGGCCCGCTTCCGGGAAACAACGGGCACGGTTTTCTCCGTCAAGTCCTGCCGCCAATGCTCTCGTGTACCGAGAAGCGCCCCGGTGCCTTGATCGAACCGGTAGACGATAAAGTCCTTCTCGACGATGGCACCGTTCAGCGTCCGCTGGTGGAAGTAGACGTCCGTTTCGCCGATCTCGACTTTCTCGAATTGGCGTCCGTTTGGCTCGAGCGCCCGCAGCGTCTCCTCCGGACCGTTAGCAAACGCAGCACCGGCCATGAAGCAGGAGATCAGCAAACCCGAAAATCGATAGGATCGCATACGTTTCATTTCGATCATCTCCCCCAATCCGAAGCGGCCGCCGCTCGCATGACGGTGCGAGACCGGTATGTCCCAGCTCCTTGTGTGAAGAACACGATGTTAGCAGACCGAACGCCTGAATTCAAGCGAGCATGCCGGGTGCCGGGTGCCATGGCCACGCTGAGAGGTACTCTCGTATTTCAAGTCAGTTTCGGCGTGGCCATGCTTGTTCAGCATAACATCAAGGTACTCAGGTTTCCTCATGCCAGGATGCATGCCGTGTGCCACCGTTCTTGAGCCGTGCTGGCATTCTCAGTCGTGGAACTGATCCCGCAGTGCAGCTGCTGGCAACCCATCCCAAAGGTGACCCGCGCGTCCGATGCGCGTACAATTCAGTAGAGTGACTGAGTCTCGAACCCCGGACACTGGAGCCCGTCCTTGATCCGCAAGATCATCATCGTACTGCTTACGCTGGGGGCGGTAGTCACGGTGGTCCTCTGGCAAGTCACCCATGACAAGACGATTCTTCAGTTTGACTCCGGCTGGATCGGATCGTACCGGTATTTTGGACAAGTTTCCGCCGGACAACTTCACCTCGGCCGATCCGCACGCGAACAGAATCCGGCCACCTTGACACGTCGGGATCTTGCGGGATTCAGAGTTGTACGGGTCCGTAACATGCTGCTGCTGTACGTGCCGCTCTGGGCGCCTCTTGTTCTATTCAGCGCGTTTCCAACCTTCGCCCTCATTCGCGCACTGGTGCGTCGCCGGCTACGACGGCGGAGGGGAGTATGTCTAAAGTGCGGGTACGACCTGACGAGCAACGTTTCCGGCGTGTGTCCGGAGTGCGGGAAGGCGATCAAGACACAATGACCCGCGCAACGAAGGCCCATTCATGGGCCTTGCCCGCGCAGCGGGCGATTAGGGCGGTCCTTTTAGGGCCGGCCAGCGGCGCGACGTTCCTTGCCAGAATTCCAAAGCCCGTTTCAACGGGCTTTCTCCGAACGGACTCGCAAGGTGCAAGAGACGAAAAAGCCCGTTCAAACGGGCTCTACGTTAACTCGAGGAGACAATGCGACTTCTCCCCGGCGTAAAACGCCGGGGCTAAACGCCCTTCAGGAAAGACCGCTGAAGCGGCCTCCGAAATCACCGATACGCCGCGATGCACACTCCGCCGCGGAAGAGCAAACGGGTCACCCTGCGAGCGAGATCACCAGGACATGAGCCCAGTAACCGCTCGATGAGCGACAGATACCATACCGGCATGACGAAGTGCCGACCCTTGACGCCGTAAAAGGCTCGCCAGGTTCGGTAGCCCGACCCACGCAGCACGGCCGCCAGTTCCGTGTAGGTCCACTCCTTCAGGTGAAAACCCTGCGGACTGTCCGTGAAGTACTTCGATACGTCGTGCGGCCCGGTCAGCCCGTGCGGCGTGCGAAAAACGTAGACGCCACCGTCCCTGAGAATCTCACGGACGAGCCCGAAATGTCGCGATGCGTCTTCGGGATGAAGATGCTCGATAAGTTGATCGCTGTAGACAACCTCTGCCGACCGCTCGGCAAGTGGAAGACGGGATCCGTCGTAGACGATGTGCTGGAAGTTGTCAGGCACTCCCTCGAACGTGCCGATTTGATCCGAGATGTCGATGCCGTACACGAAACCGGCATGCTTGCAGAGTTCGAAGGAGAAGCGGCAATCTCCCGGGCCGAACTCGACCACGACAAAGCCGGGGCGGATGAATCTACCGAGAAGTTCGAGCTGCTCTCGATTCACGGCCGCCGTTTTTGCACTGTCATCCCGACGCCTCAGCCTTGGGTGATCAGGAACCTTCGTGAACAACTCGTCGTACATCGAGCGGTAGATGCCCGCCCGCTCGCGGCGATTGGCTCGCATGAGCCGCGCGGCGATAGCCCGCTCAACCTCGAAATGGTTCTCGAGTTGCTCGGCCGTTCGATCAGGAGGTGGTTCAAGCCTCAGCTTCAAGAGATAGCCCTTCCAGCGCGCCTCGAGGAGCATCACCCCGGCGGCATCGATATCGGGCCAATCCATTCCCGCGCACCACGACACCCAAACGGCCATCCGTGCCGTCCTTCACCCCTCTTTAATCGGACGTTCGACGTCCTGACAGTAGACCCGAGGTAGGACTGTTTTATGAGGCCCAAACACGCCCCATGCAGGCCTGCGCACCGCTCCAGGCTCATAGGCCGCATGGCTTTCCTGCCGTGTCCTGTTTTTTCGCCAAGAGCGACCAGGCGTCATCGCCCTCCGACCTCCGACCCATGCATGGCAAGCCGACGGAGGCTACTCTGATGCAGTCGCAGGAGATGCGACCGAAAGCGGCTGAGAATTTCACAGTCCGTGAAACGGACATTGGGATTATGGCGCCCCGCAAAGTACCTGTGGAGCGAATCCAGTGGAATCGGATAGGGGACCACCGGCAGCAATCGGCGTGCCTCCAGAAAAGGGAGGATGCCCACCGTATGGTGGGCATGGGTAGACGGTGCATGTCCTCGAGTCTGTGAAATCGGGCAAGCAAGAGGGGAGAATCAGAAGCCTTTCTGCGATTGCTCCGGTCCTTGCTCACGCCGCCCAAAATGCAATCTCTCCCGGCACCTGCCGCCGGTCTCGGGCCGGGGTTGAGTGGACTGACTCGCCACGCTATAATACGGGTGATTCGGCTTTGGTGGACAGTCAGGTTGCCTTACTGGGAGGGATTGTCTTCGCAGCCTACACATTGGCCAACTCGCCTTCGCCACTTGACAGCAATGTTTTGCTGCTCAACGCGCACTATGCCGCACTTCGCGTCATAAGTGTACGGAGGGCGTTCGCGCTCCTGTTCAAACGCAATCACGCTCAGCAACCGGTGGCGGAAGTCGTCCACATCGAGGACGGACGCTACGTCTCATACGACTTCGAGGATTGGGCCGAACTCAGCGCCTTCAAGAGGGAGTTCGAGCCGGCCGAGCACGATTGGATTCGAACCGTCCGTTTCGATCTCGTGGTTCCCCGGATCATCCGCGTCCTGACCTTCGCCAAGCTTCCGCGCCAGGAGGTGAAGTTCAATCGGCGCAACATCTTCGCGCGGGACCACAACACCTGCCAGTATTGCGGGAAACGGCACCAAACGTCCGACCTCAGCCTCGACCACGTGACACCTCGCTCACAGGGAGGTCGAACCACCTGGGAGAACATCGTGTGCGCCTGTCTCGAGTGCAACGTGCGCAAGGGCGGTCGCACACCGATCCAGGCATCTGTCCCGCTAATTCGCATACCTATCAAGCCCATCCGCAACCCGGTGATCAACATAAAGCTCTCCGACAACCGCTACGCCTCGTGGCGACAGTTCCTCGACCGGGCCTACTGGGACGTCGAGCTCACCTGACCCGCCGGTTCGACGCGCACGGCACGTTTACGGCCGCACGCTTCAAACGCGCGCCCACGCTTGGCGTTTCGAGGACGCACCCTGCAAACGACGACGCAGAATGAGAACCGAGAAAGTTCCAGAAGACCTGGCAGAACATGTGGGACCGACTTTCCAGTCGGTCAAAAGACAGGCTGGAAAGCCTGTCCCACGCTCTTCGATGCGCAATATGAGCTTCTCCTCTATGACGTCACTTCCACGTACTTCGAAGGGGAAGCCAAACGCAACCCTCAAGCCAAACGCGGACATTCGCGCGATCATCGCCCCGATTGTAAGCAGGTTTGCATCGGCTTGGTCGTAACCCGAGAAGGACTGCAGAGTCTCGAGCGCCGGTTGGACAAGGCCAAGAAGAAACCCAATCGCAGCCAGGTAGAACGGCAGATCGGTCGTCTTCTCGGTAAGAACTCACGCGCGGCCGGTCTGTTCGACATCAAGGTCAGCGATGTGGAGCGAGAAGGGACCGGTGGGTTCCTCAAAGTGACCTGGACCAAGAAGAAGGCGTGGCGCGAATGGGCGCAGCTCAGCGAGGGATGCTATCTGCTTCGAACGAACTTGGTGGACTGGAGTCCGAAGGATTTGTGGAAGACCTACATTCAGTTGACGCAAGCCGAATCCGCGTTTCGAACGCACAAGACGGAGTTGAACCTGCGTCCCATCTGGCACCGCAAGGAAGACCGAGTGCAGGCTCACATCCTGTTCTCCTTCCTGGCCTACGCCATGTGGAAGACACTGGAGCAATGGATGTCTCGAAGCGGCCTGGGCAACGGCCCGAGACCCGTCATCGAAGAGTTCGACCGGATCAAGACCAATGATGTCATCCTCCCGACGTCGCGCGGACGCGAGGTCAGGATCCGCTGCGTTACGCAAGCGGATGAATCACAACGCATTCTGCTGGACCGGCTGGGGCTCGAGATCCCGAGCCGTCTCGGAGAGCCCAGATGGAGTTCCTGAATCGCCGATGTAGTCAAAAAAACCGACAAAAAACCGCCGTCACGCACCGTTAGGTGGGTTTTTGTCTTCCAGTTGCGGAACTTGGACTAGCCCAGCCCCAGCCATTCGCTGATCTGCGGCGCGTATTTCACGATCAACCCCGCGAACACGACGCTCACCATGCTCATCAGTTTGATCAGGATGTTCAGACTCGGGCCGGACGTGTCCTTGAACGGATCACCGACGGTGTCGCCCACGATCGTGGCTTTGTGGGCGTCACTGCCCTTGCCGCCGTGGTGACCCTTCTCGACGTACTTCTTCGCGTTGTCCCAGGCGCCCCCGGCGTTCGCCATGAAGATCGCTACGGCGAAGCCGCTTGTGAGCCCACCGGCAAGCAATCCCATCACGCCGGCAACGCCGAAAACCAACCCGACGAGGATCGGCACTGCGATCGCCAGCATTGACGGGAAGATCATCTCTCTTTGAGCCCCTCGGGTCGAGATGGCCACGCAGCGAGCGTAGTCGGGCGTCTTTTGCCCCTGGAACTCCACCTGCTCGCGCGGCCAGTTCGCCGAGTCCATTGCCTGCTCCTGCGTCATGCCCTTCTCGGCCACGAGGTACGCGGCGACGCGTTTGAACTGATCACGACACTCGAGCATCATCGCATAGGCAGCACGTCCCACCGCCTGCATAGTCAGCGCGCAGAACAGAAAGGCCAGCAGCACTCCTGAGAACATCCCGCACAGGACCTTGGGGTTCATGAGTGTCACGTTGTAGAAGTCCATGAACTGCTGCAGAGAGGCCCTCCGCGACGGAACCAACTGCAACTCGACCGTACCTCCCTCGCCATCTGCGATTTCCTTCACTCGAACGTAGTCGTTCTTCTCCAGGGCTGGAGTCAGACCCGCGATCTTCACCTCGCCGACACCCTCGCGAGCCAACCGTTCGTCAAGGCGAGACTTGGCCTTCTCGTTCATCAACATGTAGGCGTCGAACTTGCTCTCGGCGATTCCAGGCTCGGTCTTCTCGGCGAACTTGCCGTGACCCATGTAGAAGATCTCGCCGACCATTCTGTCTTCACCGCCGGGCTTGACGGCCTCGGCGTCGATGGTCTGGACGTATGCAACCGCCTCACGAACCTGTCCGATGCGGACCTCCTCGACATAGGCAGCCAGCAGCGCCAGCGCCGTCAGCGCCGCGGATCCGATGGCAAAACCCTTGCCGGTCGCGGCTGTCGTGTTGCCCAGCGAATCGAGCGCGTCGGTGCGTTCCCGAACCTCCGGAGCCTGGTTGGTCATCACTGCGTTGCCGCCGGCGTTGTCGGCGATCGGACCGTACGCATCGGTCGCCAGCGTAAAGCCGAGCGTTGCGAGCATGCCCACGGCGGCCAATCCCACGCCGTAGAGACCCAGCATGAAGTTGTCGGATCCTCCGGCGAAGGTGAAAGACAGCAGAATGGCCAGGATGATGATCAGTAGAGAAGCCCAGGTGCTCTTCATCCCTTCGCCGATGCCCGCGATGATCACCGTAGCCGGGCCTGTCTCACCTTGCGCGGCGATCCGCTTGGTCGGAGCGTAGTCGTAGCTCGTGTAGTACTCGGTGAACTGCCCGATGCCCCATCCGGCCGCGAGACCCACGACCACCGCCGAACCCACGCCGAACCAGTGGACACCCTGGATGTCGCCAAGCAGCAGCCGGCAAATGATGTACGTGGCCACCACGATCGCCGCGCTCGATACCAGCAGCCCCTTGTTCAAGGCGCGCATGAGTTGTGCCATGGTGGCACCTTCCTCGGTTTTGACGAGGTTGATGCCGGCCCAGATGCTCGCGATGATCCCCGCGCCCGCGATGACCATGGGCACTGCCAGGAAGCTGATCGCGTCGGAGCCCCAGGTTGCCGTGTTGAGTGAGTGGGCGGCCGCGACACCCAAGGCGGCCGTGGCGAGGATCGACCCGGCATACGATTCATAAAGATCGGCTCCCATTCCGGCGACGTCACCGACGTTGTCACCGACGTTGTCGGCTATAGCGGCCGGGTTACGGGGATCGTCCTCCGGAATCTCGGCTTCGACCTTCCCGACCAGGTCGGCTCCGACGTCGGCAGCCTTGGTGTAGATGCCGCCGCCGACACGTGCGAACAACGCCTGCGTGCTGGCACCCATACCGAACGTCAGCATGACCACCGTTATCTCGTGCAACGGCATTTCGGACGCGTGGTAGAGAACGAAGAACCAGACGGTGATGTCGATAACGGCGAAGCCGACGACAACCATGCCCATGACGGCACCCGCTCTAAACGCTACCCGCAAGCCTCGGTTGAGGCCCTCGCGAGCGCCGGCCGTTGTCCTGTGCGCAGCCATGGTTGCTATCCGCATGCCAATGAAGCCGCACAGACCGCTGAAGAAGCCGCCCGTGAGAAACGCGAACGGTACGACCTTGTGCTGAACGTGCAGGCTCCAGGCCATCCAGGCGAGGACCCCCATCAGGCAGACGAAAACGACGGCCACGATCGAGTACTGCTTCCACAGGTAAGCCATCGCGCCTTCGCGGACGTAGCTGGCAATCTTGATCATCTGCGGATCGCCCTCGTCCGAATCGAGCACCTCCCTGCGGTACCTCCAGGCCATCACCAACGCGACGACGCCGCATATCGGGGCCAGGTACCAAAGCCATGGAATCCCCGGGCGGTCGCTCGCAGCACGGGCGGCCGCGGAAGGCGCGGGCTCGTCGGCAACCGGCTGTTCGACAGTCAGTGGGACGATGGAAACAGGCCTCTCACTCGGAGTGACGGTCGGCTGCTCATCCTGAGCCATAGCCGCTTGACCGGCCAGCCCGAGCCCGATAGCCGCAAGGACCAGGGCAATCATCTGTAAGTGTCTTGCGTTCAACGAAGATTCTCCTAACAGGCCGAAACATCCACGCAGCGGACGTTCTAGTATTGTCTGGTGTTGATCACTGACGGTAATCCAACTCCCCTTAATGTGGAGTGGGTCGGTCAACGTAACCTCTTGGCACCGATGAGATTGATGATCGGTTTCCCCACGCGCGCCAGCCGCGGAGCCCAAGCGAAGGAACTATAGCAAAACCACAATCCGATGCCAAATGCGTTCGACTTCGAAGAGGGGGCAGGAGGATGTGGCCATCATTCGTAGCGTCCGACCCCGTGTCGGACGAGCTGCGGCCGACATCTGTAGCGCCCGAGCCCGTGTCGGACGAGGCGTGGCCATCATTTGTAGCGTCCGACCCCCGTGTCGGACGAGCTACGGCCGACATGTGTAGCGTCCGACCCCCGTGTCGGACGAGGCGTGGGCGTGATTTCCGGCAAGTGCTGACAATTCGCGTCTTACTGTAGCGGCCGGCGTCCCCGCCGGCCGTCGTGTACAACAGCACCTGCCCGGAAAACGGCCTGCGAGGTGCTCTGTTCAAAAAGCGATGATCCGCCGTCCGAGGACATCGAAGACGCCCCGGTCCGTGAGGCGAAGCTCTGGAATAACGGAAAGGCATAGAAACGAGAGCGTCCCGAACGGCGCGGGGAGTCGGCAGCCGAGATCGCGGGCGGCCTGGGTCACTTCATCGAGCTGACGGCGAACGCTCCGGAATTCAGCCGAGGAAATCAAGCCGCCCACGTCCAGGGGCAATAAGGCCGAAACCGATTCGTCCGATGCCGCGACAAGTCCGCCGCCCGCATCGCGCAGGGCTAGCGCACAGGTCAGCATATCCCGGGAGTTGGTGCCGACGATCACCAGGTTGTGGGCGTCGTGTGCCACGGATGAGCCAAACGCCCCGTGTTGGCGGAATCCGAATCCCCGGATCAGCCCCAGGCCGACACGCCCGGTCGCCCGGTGGCGTTCAACGCATGCGCCCAGGCACACATCCTCCTGCGGATCGAATAGCCATGTTCCTGTCGAAGGATCGGTCTTGACCGGGCGGGATTCGAGCGTCGTTAAGATGCTGTCTGGGGCTACCACGATTACCGGACAACGCTCGGCCTTGATGCGAAGCTCGAAGGCACTTTCGTCGAGGTCCAACATGCGGACCGTGTTATCGAGGACTGTTGCATGGTGCGTTGTGATTGCGGTCCTCTGATCCAAGAGGCAACCGTCTCGAGCCGCGATCAGCCCGGCCCGGACGGTCAGGTGAGGCGCGAAGTCCGTCAGATCCTGCACGACGAAAAGGTCGGCCCTGTAGCTCGGCGCGACGGCGCCGCGATCGGTCAGACCATAGTGCCTGGCCGGGATCAGGGATGCGTGGCGGATAGCGCGGGCAGGCGGTATGCCGGCGGCCACCAACCGTCGCAGAAG
>JAUXGE010000305.1 GCA_030622435.1 Planctomycetota bacterium | reverse complement strand
TACAGTAGCCGTGGGCAAGTCCCCCGGCGCGCCGGGGGGACGTCGCCCACGGATTCCGGGATCCCGATGACCCATTCGAGCCTGTAGGGCTCGCATAACCGTCCAGTCGTAAACGCCGCAGAAAATAGACGACCCATTCAGGGTCGGGAGGTTCGGTGGCGCCACTATCCGGGGGCGGCGTCCCGGCTTGCGCCGGGGCTTGCCCCCGTCTACTGTCGAGCAGGCCTTCAGCCTGCAGGAAACTCGGATCCGGTGATCTCACAGTGTCAGAGACCACTCACGAAGTTTTGTAGAACAACGGAGCCCGAGGCCCCGGACGGGATTTCGTGGAACGCTCTAGACCTCGACGCCGAGCTGCGCGGCCGCCGCGTACGCCGTATGGTCCATCAGCATGGCAATCGTCATCGGGCCGACGCCGCCCGGAACGGGTGTGATCAACGACGCCGGCTCGATCGCCCCGTCGAAATCGACATCACCGATGATGCCTTCGTTGTAGCCCGCATCGATCACCACTGCACCAACGTTGATCCACCCTCCCTGCACGAACCGCGGCTTCCCCACCGCGGCAATGACCACGTCGGCGTGGCGGACGATCGTTGGAAGTCCTCGCGAGCGCGAGTGACACAAAGTGACCGTGGCCTGCGCGTTGATGAGCATGGATGCCATCGGGCGACCGAGGATGGGGCTGCGCCCGATCACGACGGCATGCGCACCGTCCAGTTCGACGTGGTACTCCTCGAGCAATCGCATGATGCCGGCCGGTGTGCACGGAATGAACGCGGGCATACCCAGAATCACCCGGCCCAACGTGCGGGATGTAACCCCGTCGACATCCTTCTCCATCGGAATGGCCTCGAACGCCGCCCGCTTGTCGATCGGCTTGGGAACGGGATGCTGAACGAGGATACCGTGGACGGAATCGTCCGAAGCCAGCCTCTCGATCTCAGTGACGAGTTCATCGGTCGTCGTCCCTTCCGGCAACTCGACCCGAACAGGCTTCATCCCCAAGTCCAGGCAACGCTTCCGCTTCATCCGCGTGTAGGTCACCGAGGACGGGTCGTCCCCCACGAGCACCGTGGCCAGACACGGCGTCACACCTGTGGCTGATCGAATCCGGTCGACCTTGGCCGCGGTCCCCTCCAGAACACGCTTCGCCACCGCTCGTCCGTCCATCAACTTGGCTTTGTTAATTGTCGCCATGTATCCTCATCCTGAGGTGAAGCGAGCCCACCCCGTCGCCTTCCTCTCCGAACTCTGAGGGTAGCAGGAACCCCGCCCCGTGTCATCCGAGACCCGGCCGGGTAGTGTGACGTGACGTCAAGCCCGCGTCGCGTATCATGGCCGCCATGGGGCGAACTGCCCCCGAGAGTTCGGGTTTCCATTCTCGACCATAACGATGAGGCAGCATTATGAAACACGGAGCGAGGAACCAATTGGCGGGTAAGGTCATCGAGATCCAGCGCGGGATGGTCATGGGGCAGGTCAAGCTCGAGGTCGCGGGTGGCGCGAACATGGCGTCGGTCATGACTCTCGACTCCATCGACGACCTGGGCATCAAGGAAGGTGACACCGTCCAGGTCCTGGTGAAGGCCGTCAACGTGCTGTTGGCGAAGTGAAGAACGCACTGACGTCGAAGTGAAGACGGATAGACGTACGGCGGACGGGTGCCACTGGCGGCTTGCCCGCCAGTGTCCACGGGGAGACAAGCTGCCCGTGCCACCCCACCGAATCCGCAAAACGATGTTTGACAATGCCCTAGTCTTGCTCGACAACGGTGAGCAGAGGAGGACGGCGGCGGCGGCGGCGTTTCTTCGGAGCGCCGATCTTCGGCGGCTCCGGTGCTCTCGGCTCCGCCTTCTCCGCGAGTGGAATTGCCTGCTTCGCGGTTCGCGCAAACAGGTCCGCGTTGACCTCCTTCCAGAGGCCATCCGCGCGGTTGAAGACACCGCAGGATACCATGATGTTCATCGTCGGGTTCACGCCGACGCCACGGATCAGGTCGACAAGGTGACGGACCCCCGGCACTCCCACCGGTTGAGTGCCGAAGATAAGAAGGATGTTCGGTCGGAGTTGCCCCGCGAGAGTGAGTATCTCGTCGTTCGGCACACCGCCTCCGACGAAGTAGACGTCCCACCCACGAGCCTCGAACAGATCGGAGCACATCTGTGCCCCGAGTTCCTCCGGTTCACATGGCGCACAGACGATGAGAATGCGTTTCCCGTTGGGTGCCTGTTGAACCAGGCTCATCTGGAGCTGGTCCGCGATCGACCGGCTGATGCGAGTCGCCATACTCTCGGCGGCCGCGTTAATCCGATCGCTGCGGTAGAGCTTGTCCACGCGTTCCATGGCCGGCCAGAGCAGGTCGTGATATATCGCGGAAACATCCCGCGTCTGTTCCACCTGCTCTTTGACAAAACGCCGGCAGGCGGCTCGGTGACCGGCGATAAGAGAAGTGATAAACTCATCGAGAAGCGTGGACGCTTGCATTGCGTACTCCCTTGGCGCGGACCGGGCTCCGGAGACCCAGCAGGGTGTACGGGCCTCCTGCCCAATCCTGGAGCTGTCCTGCGCTTCGTTTGTGGTGTCAGGCGTCCAGCCCGACCTGGGGGGTGTCGTTTCCGACCTACCAATTCTCCAAGTTTCGCTAAATCCTGTTAAGCTGGGTGGTTTAGCGAATTTTTGTATCCCTACTATCGACCCTAGCGCAAAAAACTCTTGAGGCGGATTGATCGCTTTTTGATTCCCAGGAATCGGGCTGCTGTAACCATTCAGATTACCGTCCTCCCGGCATTGGCATGCACGATCCTGGTCACCCACCGCCCCGGCTGACCCTCTGTTCATGTTCAGGCGGATTCTGCGCCTCGTGCTCCGTCATTCGCAATCTGATGGACGCATCTCGGTTGTGGGTGCCATGCCCAAGCCCGCCCCGAGGTACGCACCAAGCTCAGAGCCGGTCAAAGGCGGGCGCGGGCATGTCTCGCGGCAATCCCCCAATCCAGCAGTGACTGAGCACTAATAAGCCTGATCCTGCCCAACCGGATGGTGGAGGCTCGGGTGACGAGGTCGCTAGCGGCGAAAACCGGCTCGATTGTGGGGTGTTCCCGCGAACTCCCACAACCACCACGATTGACGTGGCACTTGCCGCATGAGCCGCTACGCTACAATAGAACGACCCCCGAACATCGCCCGCCGGGAATTGCGGGAAAAAGGGAGACCGATATGCCGTCCGACCTGTTCACGGAGCGAATCCTCAAATTCGTCAATGCCCGCGGGTACAAGCCTCAGAGACTTCAGGAACTCGCTCAGGCCTTGGGCATCGGCGAGGACGAACAGGGGGATTTCCGCGCGGCATGCAAGGCCTTGATGAAGACCGGGCGCATCGTGCTCGGGAGCGAGAATGCCCTGATGCTCGCGGGTCCGCCGGGTAAAGTCGTCGGCTCGTTCCGCGGCAATCCTCGCGGCTTCGGTTTCATAGTCCCCGACACGCCCAACGCTCACGGCGATCTCTATGTCCCGGCTGGCAAGACCGGAGGTGCGATAACCGGGGACACGGTCGCGGCTCAAGTCGTAAAGCGCGGCAAGCGTGGCGGGAAGATGCTGTACGAGGGGCGGATCATCAGCATCGTTCAGCGCGGATCAAGCCGGTTCGTCGGTGAGCTCCGTCGAGAGCTGAGCCGCTGGTTCGTCGTCCCAGACGGTAACACTCTGCACGTTCCGATAACTGTGGGCGATCCCGGCGCCAAGCGTGCGAGGCCGGGCGATCAAGTGGTCGTCGAGATTATCCAATATCCCGGGGAGGCCCGGGAGGCGAAGGGCGTGATCGTCAAGGTGCTGGGGAAGCGGGGGGAGCCCGGCGTCGACACCGTCAGCATCATCGAGCAGCATGGTCTGCCAGGGGAGTTCGACGAGGCCGTCACGCAAGAAGCTCACACAGTGGCAACGTCTTACACCCCGAGGAGTTCTGCCGGAGAGGACCGCGAGGATCTACGCAAGCTGACGGTCATCACGATCGATCCGGCGGATGCGAGGGACTTCGACGATGCCATCTCGTTGACGAAACGCCGCGACGGAACGGTAGAGCTGGGGGTGCACATCGCGGACGTCGCTCACTTCGTGAGCGAGGGGAGCGCCGTCGATCGAGAAGCCCGGGAGCGATCGAACAGCATCTACCTGCCGGGTACGGTCATCCCCATGCTGCCCGAGGTGCTATCCAACGGCGTCTGCTCGCTGCAGGAGCAACAGACCCGACTGACGAAAAGCGCCTTTATCACCTACGACCGACGGGCCCGGGTCGTCAAGGAGCGCATGGCCAACACGGTCATCCGGTCCACGAAACGGCTGACGTACGAGCGGGCAACGGCCATCCTCGAGGGGAAACGCGGTCGTACAAGTGCCAAGGTCGTAGCACTCCTGAAGAACATGGAAACTCTCGCCAAGGCGATTCGCGCCAGGCGATTGCGCGAGGGCATGTTGGAACTAGATCTGTCGGACATCGAGCTGATCCACGATGACGACGGCCGGGTGGTCGACGTCAAGCCGGAGGACACGAGCTTTTCGCACAAGATCATCGAGATGTTCATGGTCGAGGCGAACGAAGCGGTCTCTCGGTTGTTGACGGCCGTCGATGTGCCGCACCTCCGCCGAACCCATGACCGGCCTCGAGACCTGACCCTGGTGACCCTGCGGCGGTTTCTCGGCGTCCTGGGATATTCGATACCGGCCGACGCAGACCGCTTCGCGGTTCAATCCCTGCTCGACGAAGTTCGGGGCAAGGACGAGTCGTTCGCCGTCCACTTGGCCGTCCTTCGCTCCATGCAGCGGGCCGAGTATGCACCGGCGCGCATCGGTCACTATGCCCTGGCAAGCGAGGACTACTGCCATTTCACGTCGCCCATTCGTCGATACCCGGATCTGACCATCCATCGCCTGGTGGATGCGTATTTGCACGGCGTGTTCAACAAGCCCGGCGGGCTTAAGCGGTGCCCGACTGAGAGCGAGCTGAAGGAACTGGGCTCGCAGTGCAGTGCGAACGAGCAGCGGGCACAGGCGGCCGAGCGCGAGCTCAAGCTGGTGCTCCTGCTTCGACTGCTGGAGAAGCATCTCGGAGACGAGTTCGAGGGCATCGTCACCGGCGTCGCTAACGTGGGAGTGTTCGTCCAGCTTAAACAATACCTGGTCGACGGCCTGCTGCGATTCGATCATCTTCCAGACGACTGGTGGGAGGTAGATCCGACGCACGGCTGCGTAGTGGGGCAGCGATCGGGCCGTCGGATCACCGTGGGCGATCGGCTCAAAGTGATCATCAGCAACATTCACCTGCCGACGCGGCAGCTCAACCTCGCTCTCGGGCAACCACTCGACGGACGCGGGGCTTCCTCCAAACGTCCCGGCGGCAAACAAGCGGCAAAGCCCACGCAACAGCGCGGCAAGCGATCCGGCAAACGCGGCAAACCACGAACATCATCAGGGCGCAAGGGCGCCAAACCCCGCCAACGGGTTAAGCGCAAACGCTAGAGCGAAGTCTGTTCTTGTGTAGCGTCACCCCTTGTGGGTGACGCAAACTCCGAACGGGCGCCGCCCACAAGGGGCGGCGCTACATGCCCGCGCTGCGCTTGGGCATGACACCCAGAATGGAACCGTCCCTCACTTCGTAGCGGGTGCCATGGCCAAGACCCGGCAAAGCCGGGCGCGGCCATGTTCGTTGACCTTTCCGTTGGGCGGGACAACATGCACGCGCTGCGCTTGGGTATGGCACCCGGAAC
>JAUXGE010000262.1 GCA_030622435.1 Planctomycetota bacterium | reverse complement strand
GTCGGCTCCGTCCACCGGTAGCATGCGCAGGTCATAGCCGCAATGAGGACAACGAAGATGCTCCAGCATCGTCCTGCTGACCCGCTTCAGGCGATTCCGCCGAGCCCACCACCAGACTATGCAGACACCCAGGGCGTAATTGGCCAGCATCACCGCCGCCAAGTTGCGATCCAACGAACCAACCAACGAACCCACAGTGGCACCCTTGCTCCAGAGGACTACGCTGACCGCTATGATAAGCACCAGAGGCAGAAAACACGCCAGGAAACAAGCCACTCGCTGCCGCCTGGGCCAGCCGCTGCCGATCTTCGCGGCAAGATCACCCAGCACTTCCTTCGGAATGGTGTCGTGACGACGCAGCAGATGCAGGGCATACGGATCGAGCAAGGTGACCACCCTGCCACGCGCGTCCTTGACCCGAGAAAGCCGTGTTTCGCACTGCCGATCCATCAACACGCCCCTTGAGGAAGCCCGCACTCGCGTTGAACATTGTCGACGCAGTGCGGAAACGAGCCCGCAGCAACTTGGAGGCTTAAATCAGAGATTCTCAGGATAAGCTGACTCGACTGGGTACATGCATTCTTTGATACCTTTCCACGAGTCGGCCCCGGTGACGAACGGGGAACGCCAGCGTCAGGTTCAACTATAAACGCCGAAGGCGTTTCGCCCCATAGCCCAGGGTAGCCGCTTCGCGGCAACCCTGGGAACGTGAATATTGGTTTTCCATATCGACCCCATCGGGGTCGCGCCCAGCGGACGCCGAAATCCGGTGGAAAGTGCGTAGTTTGCTTCATACAAACCGCTCGTCAAACTCAATGTGGTGCTTGTGCAGCTCGAGCCGCTCGCTGATGGCCCCCAAGTCGCTACCATGGCGCAACCCCGTTGGGGTTGTTTTCTCATCGGTCGATCATAATCCCAGGGTAGCCGCTTCGCGGCAACCCTGGGCTGGAGGGCGAAACGCCTTCGGCGTATTCCCGCGCGGTGGCGTATTCCCGCGCGGCGGCGTATTCCCGTGAGCGGGCGTACTCCCATGCGGTGCCGTGTCGCGCGGGGTCGTATAGACGCGTCGCGCGGGGTCGTATAGACGCGTCGCGAACGGTCATATAGTCGGCAATGCCTGGATATTTGATCCTGTGCCAAAACTTGTCTGTACCTTACTCGACAGGGGCGTCGACCCTTGGGGTCGCTCGGACCGCATCCGTCCGGTACACTTCCGGCTACTCGAAGAAGATCGTATCCCCTAGATGGTGGTGCGGGTTGGGGACGGGTGTTCTCCACCGGTTGATTACGTGTTGAGCGTTCCGGTGTCAGTGTCAAAGCCCCGAGGGGCTGAAGAGCTTGGTCGTGAGTCGCGCCGGCAGGCGTTGCCCGCTTCAAAGCCCCGGAGGGGCGGAAGAGCCGCAGCCCACGGCGTGAGCCGTGGGACCAGGACGCGGGGTTGGGACAAGCCCCGTAGGGGCGACACTTGGCCACGGTCTCAAGTGGCGACCGCTGTTCCTTCCTGTGCCGTGACGGCGAAGAAGTACAAAGCCAAAGACCGGCGCCACAAGGGGTACACAGGACAAACCCCAAGGAGTCGACGACCGTGCCGTATCCTGATCTGCAAACGTTCCTTGACGATCTCGAGGCTCGCGGACAACTCGAGCGGGTTAGCGCCGAGGTCGATCCGATTCTCGAAATCTCCGCAATCGCCGATCGTGTGAGCAAGCTTCCCGCGGCCGGTGACGCCGCCCGCCCCGCGACCGATCCGATCCACGGCGGTTTCGGTGGTCATGCTCTCCTGTTCGAGAACGTCAAAGGTTCGACGATCCCCGTGGCTATCAACGTCTTCGGTAGTTACGAGCGGATGCATCTGGCGCTGGGCGTATCGGGCTTTGACGAGACGGCCCAGCGAATCCGGCAGTTCGTCAAACCCGAAATGCCTGCCACCCTGATCGAGAAGATGAAAAAGCTGCCGCAACTCGCAAAGCTCGCGAGCTTCGCACCCAAGCCGGTCAAGCGCGGCGTGTGCCAGGATGTTGTCCACACAGACAACGCCAACCTCTTCGACCTGCCGATCATCCAGTGCTGGCCTCACGACGGTGAGCCGGGATACGGCGGCAAGCCGGCCGAGGAAACCACCGGCACAGGTCGCTACATCACCTTCGCGGGCGTCTACACGAAGAACCCGGATGACGGTGTCATCAACGTAGGCATGTACCGTGTGCAGGTGTTTGACGAGAAGCTTGCGGCCGTGCATTGGCACATTCACCACGACGGTGCGCGCAACTTCCGCAAGTATCGCACACGTGGGGAGCGCATGCCGGTCGCTATTGTTTTCGGTGGTGAGTCGGTCTTGCCCTACGCGGCCACGTGTCCACTGCCACCCGGTGGCAGTGAGCTGCTCCTTGCTGGCTTTCTCAACGATGGAGGTATCGAGATGGTCCAGTGCAAGACGATCCCGATGGATGTCCCCGCCCGCGCCGAGATCGTCATCGAGGGGTGGGTCGATCCCGAAAGGACGCTCATTGAAGGGCCGTTCGGTGATCACACCGGTTTCTACTCTGCCGCGGACCGGTATCCGGCGCTCACGGTCAGCGCGATTACTCACCGCGAATGCCCGATCTTTCCCGCGACGATTGTCGGCTACCCGCCGCAGGAGGACTACTACTTGGGCAAGGCCACCGAACGCATCTTCCTACCGCTGCTCCAACTGCTGATCCCGGACATTCTGGATTACTCCCTGCCGATGTTCGGCGCGTTTCACAACTGCGCTTTCGTCAAGATCCGTAAGGAGTATCCAAGGCACGCCCACAAAGTGATCAGCAGCCTCTTCGGTGCAGGGCAACTGGCGTTCTCGAAGATGATCGTTGTCGTTGACGAGCACGTGAACGTTCAAGACGAGCAGGACGTTCTGTTCCACATGGGCGCAAACGTCGACTGGCGTCGCGACACGATCATCGTGGATGGCCCCTGCGACATTCTCGATCACGCAACGCCCTACAGCGGCAGCGGTTCGAAGATAGGGATCGACGCGACGCGCAAGATTCCCGGCGAAGGAGTGGTCCGTGATTGGCCCGAGGAGTTGAAAATGAGCGACGAAGTCGTCCAGCGCGTCCAGCGCCGCTGGACCGAGTATGGATTGTAGAAATGAGCACCGACCGAAATCAAGCCGGACTAGAATCTGGAACTGTGTTCCCCCGGATTTCCCAGATGGATTGAGCGCAATGGCATGATGCGTGCATGTTGCCCCTGTAATACAAGGGTTTCCGGCCGTTTTGACAGGGGCATCCAATGGGTGACAGGCGAAAACAAGGACTTCGTGTTCAATTCGACAGCAAACTCAAGCTCGAATTCCACGGAACGAAGATCACCAGCGACGCAGGTTTGCTGGCGTTTCGTGAACAGGATGAAGCGTTCCGTTTGACGGAAAAGGGAAGCACCGTTTTGTCCGATCCGCGTTACGGAAAGAATACCCAGCACACTATGTTGGCCATGCTTCGACAGGGTGTCTATGGACGCTTGGCTGGCTACGAAGATGTCAACGATGCTGATCGCTTGCGCGTCGATCCTGCCATGCGTCGAGTTGTAGGCGGGCGGGCGAAAGAAAAGGAAGCCGCATCGACGAGTGAGATGAGCCGGTTCGAGACGGAGATGTTGAGTTCAAGGAAGAACTTGACAGCACTGATGAATCTCTCCGGCACTTGGATCGACTCCGTCCACGAGTGTGCTCCGCTCGACAAGCTGATCCTGGATCTGGATAGCTCGGTCAGCGAGACGCATGGTCAGCAGCAAGGCTCGGCGTACAACGGCTACTTCGAGTGTCCCGATGCACATCGGGACTATCATCCGCTGTTACTGTTCAACCAGTACGGCGATCTGGAATGGGCCATGCTGCGGCGTGGGAACCACAACAGCGCCAAGTTCTGGCGTCGGGTCCTACTCCCGGTCATCGAGCGCTACCGGGATTACGACATACCGAAGTACTTCCGAGGTGACGCGGCGTTCGCCATCCCGGGGCTATACGGCGTCCTGGAGGAGGAGAGTTTCCAATACACCATTCGCATCCCATCGAACGACGTTCTGATGGCCAGTATCAGCCATCTGCTTACCCGTCCGGTGGGGGCCCTTCGTACAAGCCCAAGGTGTTCTACGAAAGCTTCTCGTATCAGGCGCGGAGTTGGGACCATCCTCGCCGCGTCGTGGCCAAGGTCGAATGGCATTGGGACGAGTTGTTTCCGCGTGTCGGGTTCATCGTCACCAACATGACCGGCTGGGCGAGGAAGGTGGTCAAGTTCTACAACGGTCGCGGGACCGCCGAGCAGTGGATCAAGGAGGGCAAATACGCCGTGAAGTGGACGCGGCTGTCGTGTCGAAACTTCAGGGACAACCAGGCGCGGCTTCAACTTTTCGCCCTGGCGTACAACTTGGGGAACTTCTTGCGTCGTTTGGCGCTACCGAGGTCCGTGAAGCACTGGTCGTTGACCACGCTGCGCGAGAAGCTGATCAAAATCGGAGCCAAGGTGGTCCGGCATTCCAAGTACGTGACCTTTCAAATGGCGGAGGTGGCCGTGCCACGTGAGTTGTTCGCCGCGATCCTCGACCGTATCCAGCGGTTCGGTGTACCGCCGCCGTTGGTGCAGCGTGGCTGACGACCGCGACCGAGTCCCGGCGCGCCGGGATTGGTGATTCGAGCGGAGACGAGGGTTGACGCTGCGCGGAGACGGGCGCGGGCCGTCCTCACCGAGGCGTCAGGAGCAGGATTGGTGTTTGGGAGCGGGCAAACGGGTGTGTTTTCCGGTGATGGAGGCCGCTCTCGGTTGAATCGAGCAGGCCGTTCAGATAGGATGACCGCTGGAAGACCTGTAAATGGGAAATCCCGGTTCACGGAGTATATCAGCAATCTCATAAAATGCAGTACCTTTTATGCTCTGGTTAGTAACAGGAGTGAAACCATGAAGATCGCGGTTGTGGGCAGCGGGCACGGCGGATGCGCGATGGCGGCCGTACTCGCCCAGCAGGGTCACGAGGTCAGCATCGTCAAGCTCGGCAAGTCGATGCATACGGATAACTTCCGCGCTATTCACGACAGCAGGAAGATCGCCCTGGCCGGGATCATGGGCGAGGGCGAGTTCCCGCTGGCGCACGTAACGACGTATCCGGTCGAGGCGATCCCGGAAGCGGAGTTGGTGCTGATCTTTTATGTGTCCAACTACCACCCCATGGTCGCCAAGCGGCTCGCACCTCACTTGAGGCGGGATCAAATCGTCGTCCTGAACCCGGGGTACTGTGGCTCACTGATTCTGGCTGCGGAGTTGAAGAGCGTCGAAAGATCCGATCTGCCTGTCTTTGCGGAGTTCGAGACGCTACCCTATACCTCGAGGATCGGACCGGCCGGCAAGGTCACGATTACCTCGAAGAACGTACGGCATCCGTTTGCCAGCTACCCCGCCAGCCGAGCCGCCGAGCTGGCCGAGTTCTTCTCGCCGGTGCTCGGCAAGTGTCCCGCGCGGAACCACATCCTCGAAGTGGCGCTACACAATCCGAATCTGGTCATCCATACGATCGGCGTGCTCATGAATGCAGCCCTGGTCGAGCGTGGCGATAAGTCGTTTGCCATGTATCGAGATGGGTTTACCCCCTCCATGTGGAACCTTGTCAACAAACTTGACGAAGAGAAGATGGATGTGCTCGAGAGGCTCGGCGCTCCTCGAATGCCCTACTTCGATGCGTTCCGCCTGCGCACCTTCGAGGATACGAGCGTCGACCCGATCGAGGGATTCAATCACTATGCGACCGAGGCACCGGCTGGGCCGCACACCATCGAACATCGATACGTCACCGAGGACGTCCCGATGGGACTTGGCTTGCTTCACTCGCTGGGGCGCCTCACGAACGTCAGGACTCCGATATGTGACAGTCTTATCGATATCGCCAACGGGTTGTTGCCGGAACGCAACTTCTGGGGCGAGTCGCGTGCGATCGATCGATTGTGGGAGGGTCCGCTGGATCGGCTCCTCGAGGAACTTTCGCGCTGAGAAGAACCGCGCCGCTGAGAAAAAGGGGTCGATGTCAAGCGCCTCACCTTCGAGCAGAAGGCCGAGGTCCGTCAGCTATGCGGACAGCGGATGCAGGAGTACATGAGGACGCGGAGCCTGAAAGTGTGGGACTACCGGCTGATGGACGATCCCGTTTGTAAACTGAAACGCCGATCGCTCCCTGCCAGGCTCTCATCTTGTTGTAGGCAATGTCTCTAGAGTGGGCGGGGCGGTATACCCCGGGATTCTATGACCGTTATGTACTCCAAGTTTCCGTCGGATTCGCCGTGGTCGGTGTGATTGCCGCTTTTCTCTTTGTGGCCCTTCTCGGTATTCCATTCATTGGACAAATCGTCGTATGTTCCATCGGCGGTGCCATTGGTGGAGCATCCCTTCGCAGGGGCTGGAGGGCAGCTGTCCGATTCGGTCTGGGGTTCGGTGTAGCGCTCGGAGTAGTTCTCCCAATAACAATTGTGAGTTTACAGGACTCGCTAATGCCGCCGTGGATTATTGGCGGCTTCGTTGTCGGGTTCGGCGTCGCGGGAATGATCGGTCCGAGGATCAGTGGGTTGGGCTCGAGGATGGTGTACGCGGGTGCGGCAGCCTTTGGCGTGGCCGGAGCAATCGGTGGTACGGTAATTGTGATAGCCTTTTTCTCGATTGACGGTTTCGTAGCGGTGGGACTAGGCATCTTGATTCCTCACGCCCTAGGCCTAGGCCAAGCGTAGTTTAATCACTTTTTTTGCACAAAAAGACTCGAAATGCCGCCGGTAAAGCGTTAGAGTACGGTGTCAAACAAACGTCACTCTCACGCAAGGAGGCATTTCGAGTGAACAGCAGCATACGCAAGAAACT
>JAUXGE010000051.1 GCA_030622435.1 Planctomycetota bacterium | reverse complement strand
CGTCGTGCCGGTGCGGCGCGACCACCGATCGGTCACGTGCACGCATCGGCCTGGTGATCACCTATCCATCAACGGCCGCGGCGACGCGCTGACCAGGATGGTCGCGGGCGGGCCCGGCCCGAACTTGATCGGCTTGTCGGCAGCGTCGCTCAAATGCGACTGACCGTCCTTCCGTACGCCGATGTGGAACACGCCGGAGGCGTCTGCCGACGCCCGCACCGTGTAGCTGCCAAGGTACGACACGTCGGTCGCATCCACACCGCCGGCGAACAGCAGTGCGCCGATCCGACCGATGGTCCGGTCAACCGCTTCCAACTGGTAGCACTCGTTGAACACATAGTCTAAACGACCGGTGTCAACCGAAAGATCCTCGACGGTCAGATTGCCGCTAGTGCCGCCCGTTATGGTCAACGCCACCTGGAACGTACGGAGATCCGCGACCCCACTGAGAAAGATATCCAGTGTCGTCGATTCACCTGGTGAGAGCGTTCGCTTTGCCGGCACGACCGTCATGGCCGGGCCGGTGGGAGCGGCCGGCGTCCTGCCCGCCAATGATGCGAGATGCCGGGCCCGCGCTTCCGGGAGATCGGAAACCGTTGCAATGCCCGCAACGGCGTCGAACGACACGCGCCCGGCGGCCATAAGCCGCTTCCCTGACACAATCGCCAGTTGGTCCATCCCGCGTTCGCCCAGCAGTCTGGCAAAATGCACGGCCGCTTCATCTGTCAGGGTGAGCAACAAGTCGGCGCCTTCGCGCGTAGCGATGGCCTCGGCCGACGTTACGTCTTCCCCGCAGAGCGCCGCCTGCGGTGACACGTGGACCATCCCATCGTTGCCCAGATCCCTCGGCTCGAAACCTCGCACCGAGGTTGTTGACGCTAGGTGCAAGCTGACCGAGTTCCACGTGGCCGACTCCATCGATTCCCGCTTGGGTGCCGCTCGCTCACCCGCCATCGATACACTTACAAATGCCGTTGTTATGATCGCAATTGCCGTTTTCATCGTTTGGTCCCTTTCTTGATGTCTGTGACCTCGCTGCGTGTCGGCCACTTTTGTTCATGCGTACTTGTCCACCCGATCCCAGCCGGTGTGGCGCGGGCTGGAAGCCCGCGCCACACCTTTTTCAACGACCTGCTAAGGGCACGGTCGCGGACTCGGTAGCGGGAACCCGGGTGGCGGATACGTTTGACCCAGGAACGCACCGAGGCAATAGGTCACATCTGTGATGTTGATCGTCTGGTCCGGGATGCGGTGATCACCCGACGGCGAACCTTCGATGTCGGCCCGCGCCTTGATCACATTCCCCGGCAGGTTCTTCCATTTGTCCAGAACAGCCGAAACATCGACGATACCGGTGGCACCGTCCGGAGGCCCGCAGGGAACCGTCGTACAGTTCTTCACCAGGTCGGCCCAGGTACTCTGGATCATCGTAAGCGGGGTCGAGTAGTTGGCCTCGATAGCCAGCGAGCTGGTGCTGTCGATCGACTGGATGTCATACACCCCGGTTGGCGTGATGCCCTCGTTGAACACGTGGACGATGTCATACTGCGTCCAGTCCGTGAAGAACGGCGTGCAGTCAAGCTCTGCACCCCAGAACGTCGTGCTCGGCAGCCCACCGACAGCGGTCGGGCAAGGTGTCTCTTGACTGGTTCCGGCATTCTCGCAGTACACCTCCGGCTCCTGGACCCACAGTTGAGCACAGGTCCAGTGATCGTAAGCAGGCATCATGCCGTTGAACGTCACCCGGATTGCCTGTGAGCGGCCGACGTCCCCGGCTTCGATCGAAAGGTACCGGATCTTTTGCGAAATCGGATTCCCGGTAAGGGTCAGTCGCTCCGGTCGCGGTTGCGAGGGGCGCGGAGCGGCGCCCGGATTGATGGCGAAGGCTAGGTCTATTGAGTCTCCTTCGAACTCGTGGCCAGCAGGATACCGCAGTTCACCCCAAGGCCCTGCATACGGCTCCTCGCCCCAGCCCCAGACCGCGTCGTCATTCCAATGACTCACCGATGTCTTCCAGCCGAAATGGGCGCCTACTTCCAGAGGGTAAGCTTGCGCATCCAGCCAGTACACGACCGGCTCTTGGGGCGTTCCTTCCTGGAAGAACGCATCGGCCGGGTCGATCAGGAACGTGTACTGCCAACAGGTGAAGTGCTCATTCGTAAGGAGATAGTCCGGCGGTTCCATCCATCCGTGCGAAGCCACGTCTTCGTAATGCTGAACCGTGAAGTCTCCGGGATGGAACGTTCGCATCCAGAGCAGTTCGCCCGGTCTGCTGTAATCGACGGGTATGAGCGTGCACACACCATCCTCGAGACAGTCCTCGTCGAATTCACACGGCTCACCGTCGTTCAAGCCGCCGTCGCAGATGGACAGGACCGTCCCAGGTATGTCTTCGTGAATGCTCAGGACGAACTCGACTTCGTTCGGGTCTCCCCACATCCAGGAACCCCAGAGGTCGATCCTGATGATCGGCTCGGGGTTCGTGCATTCGAAATCGTCGGCCAGGACATACTGGTAGGCGGCGTCGGATGTATCGCAAACGTCAATCCCGTTCGAACTGAGATCGGGGAGCTGCACCCACTTGTAGTCACAGACGTCTCCGCACTGCGGATCCTCCATGTAAGGCGGAGCAGGACAGTCGCCGTCGTTGTCCAGTTGATCCGGGTTTCCGACGTACCTGCAGATGTCGCAGACATCACCGTGCTCATCGCCAGGAGGCAGCGTCTCGATGCCGTCGACGTAAAGCTCGGAATACACCGTGTAGTTGGTGCACCAGGACCGCGCAAGCGTCAGAATCGTGATCGTGACGTCCGGTTTCTTCCACGCTTCCGGGATGTCGACTTCGAACCTGCGCCACATTCGACCGTCGGTCCCGCCGCACATGGCGACGTAGTCGTTATAGGAAGGCGGGGTCGGAACGTACTGGCCGTAGTTGAACAGATCCAAGTACGTGTCACTTGTGCCGTCATCCAGCCGGAATCGCGTCCTCACATACTCGCAGACCGTGCCTGAGCTGTGACTGAAGTCTGTCACCCAGATGCCCAGTTTGGTTTTGTGCGTCAGGTCGTACGTGGCCAGGGTCTCCATGCCCGACTCCCGATGACAAGCGTTTGGAGTCACTGCGGGGTTCCCGGAATAGGCGTAGAGGTAAACCGCCTGATCGCCGTCGAAGCTGTACGTCGTGTCGATCAGGCCTTGCCGGCCGGCTCCGGTGCACGTGTGAGTTGCCTCCACCGTATTGTTGCCGCGGTAGTCCTTGGTGAAATGGGCGAACTCGTCGGGTGTCGTCGCCACACCGGCCGGAGACTCGAAGTCACGGTTGGCGATCACCGGATCCGAGTTCTGCTGGTCCTCGTTGGAGACGAATGGGCAGTTGTCGCACGCATCCCCGTGGGAATCGTGGTGAGGCAAGGCTTCGATCCCGTCCGCGTAGATCTGAGAATGGACGGTGTACCCGGCGCACCAGGAGCGCGCCAGAGTCAACAGTGTGATCGCCACATCCGGTTTCTTCCAGGCATCCGGGATGTCGACCTCGAACTGCCGCCACGTACGGCCGTCAGTACCGGTGGCCGTGGCAACGTAGTTGTTATAGCCCGGAGGGACGGGGACGTATTGCCCGTAGTTGAACACATCCACGTAGGTGTTGTTTGTGCCGTCATCCAGCCGAAATCGCGTTCGCACATACTCGCAGACCGTACTCGAGCTGTGACTGAAGCCGGTTATCCACACACTCAGCTTGGACTTGCCGGTCAGATCATAGGCCCACGCGGTCTGCATGCCGGACTCCCGGTGACACGCCTGCGGTGTGACGGCCGGGTTCCCAGAGTAGGCGTACAGGTAGACAGCCTGGCCACCATCGAAGCTGTAGTCCGTCTCGATGCGGCCGATCTGGCTGGCACCCGGGCAGGTGTGCCCCGCCTCCACGGTGTTGCCGCCCCGGTAGTCTTTGGTGAAGTGAGTGAAATCGTCGGGCGTCGTCTCGACTCCGGGTGGCGACTCGAAATCGCGGTTGACCAGGAGTACGAGATCGGAGTTGGCCTGGTCCGGATTGTAGGTGCGGGGGCAGTTGTCGCAGGGGTCGTCGATCCCGTCACCGTCCGGATCACCCAGGCATGCCGTTCCAGGTCCCTGCGGTGTGCCGGGGCAATCATCCGGAGGAAGGTCCACACAGGTCCCGTCGTCCTGGCAGCACGCCTCGAGCAGGCTCGCGGGTACGTGGACGCGATAGCCGTATCCGTCCGGTTCGGCGGAGTGGTTGTCCGAGGTGTCAGCTTGCATGTAGTAGGGGTCGTCGCTGTTCCCGACGGTGATCGACCAGTCACCCCAGACGCTCGGATTGGCATTGTCGAAGCTGAAAGTGAAACAGGTGAAGATGGCGTGCTGGCAGTCCTCAGTGGGGTCCCACCAGGAAGCCCACCATTCGTCCCCTACTTGGTGAACGCTGGTCACCCAGTTCGCAGGGGCGACCCAATTCGTGTAGTTGCCGGGGTTGGGGTCGAAGACGCGGACGTGAAAATCGCAGAAGCCCCCGTGCGTCACCTGGTACCAGTAGGTGGGGGGGTGGGTCGGATTGGCATCACCCTGCGGTTCGCAGACAACCCCCTCTTCCTCCGGACAGCCCAGCAGTGAATCCAGGGCGTTCAGCTCGTCCGGAACGTCGGCGAGGTCACCGGAAGGTCCGCCCCCCATGAAGGTCCAGGATCCCGGATCCAACCCGAGGTCGGCTTCCTCGAACCACAGGAAGTTCTGCCCCAGAGGCATGCCTGTCCCCGTGTCGACCATGCCTCCCGGCGCCGCGATCAGATCGGCGAAGAAGACATCACCCGCCTGCTCCATCATACCGCTGCCTGTGTAGCCGGGGCCTGAAAGACCCTTGCCGTCGACTCGGCACTCGAAGTCGACCGCGGACCACATCAGCCCGATGGACGATGCATCCACGGAGAAGCCGACCACCGCCTCGCCCTCGTTGAGAAGCGGGACGGTGAACCCGTACACGCGCTGCGTGCCGTAACCTTCGGGATCGAAGTTCGCCTCCGCCAGACCGATCCGATACGCCAGTTCCTCGGGTGAGATCAGCAACCGGAGGAACACCGCATCGAGATCATCGTGAGGCATCAGCCCGAGTTGCCCCTCATCAATCAGAAGCATGTTGGTCGGCCAGGACGGCCCGAGAGGGACAACCACCGCGATGAACAGATCGCCGCTCGCCCCTTCAATGGGGCTCTGCACCTGCGCCTCAACGGCGCTGCCCATATACCCGTGGGATCCTCGGTCCACGGAGAAGATGATCGGGTTGACGTTGTCCAAATCGCCGACCGGATCATGGTTCGCGTTGTTGGGGTCGCCAAGATCCGGAGGGTGTATCCCACCCCAGTATCCGGCTGTCGGCGCGACCCGATCATGAGTATTGCCGGACTCGGCTGCCGTTCCGTCGTACAGGGTGTTTGTCCCCACATGCTCCAGCGCATCCAGGTCGTCCTCCATTCCCTCGTCGACGGTCATGATGCGTGGCGCCAACAGCGCCATCGACGCCTCGTCGTGGTCCAGCATGTTGACGCCGGGCGCCGTGCTCGGATCCGCGAAGAACACATCGCCGGCCGCCTCCCCGTTGCTCGACCAGGGACCCACGTCCGCCCCGACATCGGCGTCCTCCGTTGTCAAGGCTCCCTGCAGAGTGGCCTCGTCCTGCACGGATGTGCCCGGCATGCCGATCGCAAACGGATCGACGCTGAAGAAGATCCGAATGGGCTCGCCGCCGCCCCCTACGACCGGCTCGACGAACCCGGACGCGTACTCTCGACCTTCCCACTCTTCGGGCCAGACCTCCCCACGATTCTGCGGCTCCTCGCTCCCGTTGAAGAAGTCCTCGCCAAATGTGTAGGCGTTGACGTTTGGGTACCACCCGCGGTCCAGGCCCAAGGCCCATGCATGTAGAATCTGGTTGTTTGTACCACTGGGTGGCCCGGCCGGACCCAGGTCAGGCTCCGACTGGAAGATCTCACCCTCTGAGGCAGCCGACATAAGGTAATCGTTGACATCTCCCGGTCGAAACGTCGGGATTCCCGTGGCCTGGGGTACCGGATTCGACCGCGTGAGCGGATAGGGACCTGCACCTATCGGCCTCGGGGGTGGCTGCCACGGCCACCGGAAAAGCCCCGTGCCTGGAGAGAGCAAACCATCGTACTGTTCATCCACGGGTCCGTTCACCGAAAAGCTGACCGGGCCGTGCTCGTCGGGCGACGCAAGAGTGCTTCCGGATGTCGGGCCGGGCGGCCGCACGCCGTCCAGCTGCTCACTCCGGTTCACATCACCGACATACCGATTTGCGCCGGTGCCGACACTCGTGTTGGGGTGTAGTGCCACCTCATAGGCATCGCCCGGCGCGATCTGGACCGTCACGGCTCTCGCCTGGGGAAGGGGCACCATGCATCCCAAGGGAATAGCCGTCAGAACAACTGTCCACTGCGGGAGACGTAGCGGACAACGACATGGGTTGTAGCGTTTGTGAATCATGATTGGCTCCTTATTCTCTTGACCAACGTGATACGTGTACCATTGGGCTCCCTATCTCGACGCTGCCAAGCTTCTGTCACCGCCATTGCGGCACGCCCAACGGTGCCGGACGGCGTCTCCGGAGGCTGCCCTGGAGCGAACCACGGGGACGAGGGCTCGGAAGCCGTCGCAGCCGCAGGTCAGTACGGGCGAGAACGGTTCGTCTGACACGTGTGCGGAAAAAAAGCGGATCAGTCTTCACGGCTTGACGCATGTATAGCCGTCGAGATGATGTGTGGGGTTCCGGTCGGACACCCGTCGCTCGGGAATCGAAGTGTGTCGACGGGCTATCCTGCGGCCTCGGCCCTGTGGTCGCGATTTGGGGACGGCGCCGCGACGGGCTCAGCCAGGCTCGTCGTCCGGATTAGACCAATGAGTCTTACGACGCGTCCAAGTCTCCTGCAACGTATAAGGGACCCCGGCGACGGCAGAAGCTGGCGAGAGTTTTCCAGGATTTACCGGCCACTCCTGTACCGCTACGCCCGAGCCCGAGGGCTGGACCGCGAATCGGCCGAGGAAGTCACCCAGCAATGCATGGCGATATTGGCCGAGAAGATGCCCGCGTTCGAATACGCCCGCGGCAAGGGCGGGTTCAAATCGTGGCTCCGCCGGCTCGCCAACAACAGGATTACCGACCTCTTCCGAAGAAAGAAGCTCCCCCTCGCTCGAAGCGCCGATCTCCGCCGGCCGCAGCAACGAGAGCTGTCACCGGAGGAACTCTGGGAACGTGAGTGGGAGCGAAGACACCTGAAGTACTGCCTGGAGCTTATCCGTGACGAGGTCGCTCCGATCACCTACCAGGCCTTCGAGTACCACGTTCTTGCCGAGTGGCCGGTCAAGAAAGTCACGGAAACGCTGAACGTATCGGCCGACCAGGTTTACGCCGCCAAATCGCGGATTACGCGCAGACTGCGCAAAACCATGCGTGAACTGCTCGGCGGTGAGGCGTAATGGCGTCAAGCCTGCCGGAGCCTTCGCCTGGCAAAAACGCACGTGGCCCCTGCGACGAGAAGGAGCGCCATCACGATCAAGCCCCACTCCGTAACCGTCGGGATAACACGGCCGCTGAACATGCTGATCCAGATCTCCCGGCCTTGCCTCGACGAGCCTTCGGGCCACGTCACGATGATGTGGTGCAGGCCGGCAATCATGTCATCTCGATCGTCGATGTCCTCCAGCGTGTAGCTGCCCAGCAACGGGTTGTAGCACCAGTCCTGCGTAGAGGGCATCGCGGGGGAACAGAGAGGTTCGTCCAGCACTTCCGGGCCAGGGGTGCAGCTCTCCGTGTCCGATCCGGTGTACACGTTGGCCGTGGCGTCCGTGGAGTCGTCAAATGGATCAATCTCGATGTCGTACTTGACGACGCCCGTGTTGTAATCCAGTATCAGGCATCCCGACACCTCGGGAACGGCACGAAGCTCGCTCGTACACCCAGGGAGAGTCCTGGCTATGAAACAACTACCGGGCGGCCCCTTGTCCAGCGGCATCCATAGGTCGCCGCCACCCGTCTTGACGACCAACGTGTGGGTGCCGCTGAGCATCTCTGTCTGGCGCGGACCGGACAGGGTATAGCTGCCACGTAGCGGGTTGGGGCAGCTTCGGGGCTCATCGGCAGCCCCCTTCTCTGAGGTGCATAGCGTCGCCACGCCGTCGGGAGCCTGGCTGAGTTGGCACGTCGTGCCTTCCCCCGCATAGACGGTGGCGCCGGTCACGGTGGACAGCACGCCTGCGACTTCGATCCTGACCGAATACGAAACGATGCCGGTGCCTTCGTCGAGCGTGAAACAGCCCGTCACCACGGCACCGGAACTGGAACAATCCACGACCGTCGTGAGTGGAAAGAAGCCGATGGCCTGGGCGCTATCAGCCAACCCTCCCACTACGACCATCGCAGGCAAGAACAGGTACCTCAGGGGAATCGACGACCGGGATCGTCCAGCGGGGGTCACTTGTTGCTTCAGCCTGAACACGTTCATGGCTTGCCCTCCTTCTTGTCTGAGTGTGGTGATGTGACACGCAGCGACCGTGGCCAGTCCGTAGGCCGTGTGCCTTTCTGACCCGGACTCCGCCGCGCGAACATGCCTCTCATCTTCGTATCATCCCGTAGCCAACCGACCGATTTCGGTGGCGAATTGAGCCCGGTGCGACCAAGTCCACCGGGACAACCTAGTCTACCCTAATGGACCTCACAAAGCAATGCGTAAGGCAGTACAGGGAGGCGTGCGCGCCTACCTCATACACGGCGAAGACCCTGCCAACCCCTTCCGGGTGTCACACGGGTCTGGAACGTGACAGCCACGGTCGCACCGGTTACAGTAGCCGCGTCACTGGTTCAGGGACCACTTCAAGGGATACGCCGTGGCTGAGAAGGAACGCAAACCGTCGCCTGACCATCACCTCGATGGAAGCTCGTCGCCCTCCGGCAGCGACGAGGCGTTCCTCGCGAAGGCAAGAGAAGTTCTTGACGGGACCGGAAGCAGCGCTCGGTCTGAAACGGGACCGCCGCACCCCCAGGCCATTGGACCGTACCGCGTGGTGTCCGTGCTCGGTGTCGGGGGCATGGGTACCGTCTACGAGGCCGAGCAGCAGCATCCGCGACGACCGGTGGCGCTGAAAGTCGTTCGCGGCGAGCGGCGCATTGATCAGCACTACATCAGGCTGTTCCAGCGGGAAGCACAGACGCTCGCGCGCGTACGGCACCCGCACATTGCAGCGATCTACGAGTCGGGCTGCACGGAAGACGGTCAGCACTTCTTCGCCATGGAGTTGGTGCGTGGCGTGCGGCTCGATGAGTACGTGCGCACCAACGGACTCGGTCTACGCGCCCGCCTGGACTTGTTCTGCAAGATCTGTGACGCGATCAACTACGCCCACCAGCGAGGTGTGATCCACCGGGATCTGAAGCCGTCCAACATTCTGATCGACGCAAGCGGGCACCCTAAGGTCCTCGACTTCGGGCTTGCGAGAATGACCGACTCCGACATCGCCGTCACCACTATTGTCACGGAGGTGGGCAGGATCCAGGGCACCCTCCCCTACATGAGCCCGGAACAGGCGCGCGGAAACCCGGACGAGATTGACCTGCGTAGCGATGTTTACTCGCTTGGGGTCATCCTCTACGAGTTGGGAACCGACGAGCTTCCCTACGATGCCGCTCACAGTATGCTCCATGAGACCGTGCGGTCCATCTGCGAGGATGAACCGCGCAGGCCGAGTGCCATCAACCGGAGCCTTCGAGGCGATTTCGAGACCATCATCCTCAAGGCACTCGCCAAGGAGCCTTCACGCCGCTACCACAGCGCAGCGGCTCTGGGTGAGGATGTGGAACGCTTCCTCACCAACCAGCCCATCCTGGCCCGGCCGCCAAGCAGCCTCTATCAGTTGCGCAAGCTCGTAGCTCGCCACAAGGCTCCGGCCGTGTTTGTGGTCGTGCTTTTTGCGCTGGTGGCGGCCTTCGGCGTTTGGATGCGCGTGCTCTACCGTGCAGAGCAGGTACAGCGTCAGGCCGCGGTTGAGAATCTCGAGCGCGCCAACGAGGCCGAGAGACACGCCGAGGAGGAAGCGGAAACCTCTCAGCGCGTCTCGGATTTCCTGGTCGATCTCTTCGCGGTTTCCAACCCGAACGAGTCCTTGGGTAACACGATTACGGCACGTGAGATCCTCGATCGCGGCGCCGAACAGATCGGCACGACGCTCGAGACACATCCCGCCATCCAAGCCAAGATGATGAACGTCCTGGGCACGGTCTATCAGAGCCTGGGGCTGTACGGCCCCGCCGCCGAACTGCTGATGGAAGCGGTGCGTCTGCGTCGAAGCCTGTTCGGAGAAGAACACCTGGACGTGGCCGAGAGTATGCGCAACCTGGCCCTGGTGGTGAAGGCCCAGGGAGACTACGCCGCAACCATGGGCTACCTACAGGACGCGTTGGCGATACGCCGGAAGTTGCTGGGGAACACGAGCCGGGAGGTGGCCACCGATCTGCTCATTCTCGGCGCCACTCACGCGGATCAGGGCGATTACGCGGCCGCGGAGCCTCTGTTTCGAGAGGCTCTCGCCATCCAACAGGAAATCCTCGGGAAGGAACACGTCGAGGTATCGTGGAGCTTGGGAAAACTGGGAGATCTTCTTCGCAAGACGGGGGACCTCGAGGAAGCCGAGGACCTGATCCGGCAGACACTGGCGATGCGGCTCGAGCTGCTGAGCGAGGACCATCCCCACGTAGCGTCGGTCAGGGCGTCACTGGCGGGGGTGCTGCGCGACAGGGGAGACTACGTCGAGGCCGAGACCGTCGTGCGCAAGGTACTGGCCACACGGCAGCAGACACTCGGCAACGAGCACGACAGTACGGTTTCCGCGATGGTTTGGCTGGGGTTGCTGCTTCGGGACCAAGGTAGGCTGGCGGCTGCGGAATCGTACCTGCTCAACGCGCCGGAGTTGTATCGCAAGCAGTTGGGTTCCGACCATCCGCACGTCGGCCATGGCATGAAAGAGCTGGCATGGTTGCTGCTCGACAAGGGCGATCTCATGGAGGCGGAGCAGTTCTTCCGTGATGCGCGTGCCCTTCTTCGTTTGCGCCACGGTGAAGAGCATAAGGCAGTCGGCGACGCAATGCTCGGACTGGCCCAGGTAACGCTCGCGCGCGGCAACCCGGAGTACTCCGAAAGCCTGCTGCGCCAGGTGATCGTGATCTACCGGAAAGCCTGCGCTGACGACGTGTGGTCACTGGCCTCGGCAGAGAGCGTGCTGGGCGAGTGTCTGACCAAGCTCAGTCGCTACGACGAGGCCGAGACCCTTGTCGTGCGAAGCTACCGTGCCATGAGATCCAGGCGCGGGGCCGATGACAGGTACGTACGCGAGGCGCTGGGGCGCGTCGTCGGCCTCTTCGAAGCCTGGGACAAACCGGATCTGGCGGCGCAATGGCAGAAGAACCCGCCCGCCGATGGTGACCACGAACCTTCAAATCCCTGACGAGTCCCTTGTAGAATTTCCTGTTTGCTATAGTGCCAAGCGGGTGTCATATTCAATGTGGAGTGCGGAAGCGCTCACGCGATGCTCGCAATATCCGGGAGCGTGGCCAACACCTTCTACAGAGGCGTTGGCGATGCCAAGTCTACACGACGTGATCTGGAGATAAGGCGACGGCGTCTCGGAGGGCAAGCCCTTGGCAGAGCGGGAGAGTGAGCGGCGCCCGCTCACGGGACGTGCTCGCCATTGTCGTGGCATCCACGCTAGTACTGCAACGCACAGTGCTGAATTCACCTGGCACATAAATCTTGTTCCGGTAAGCGGTTGCGCGCATCGAGAGCAATTCGTTGTCCGGACCGTTGCAGCTCTGCTTTCGGCACATGCTGATCCGCATTGCGCGGCCGGGAACGGTGTTTTCGCACGCTCTCGGTGTTACATTTCGAGACGACCTTGCGATGTAGTGCCAAAAATACGCAATCGCAGGATGGAATTTAGCGGGCATTTGCATTACAATGCACGTTGATCTGTTTGGTCGGGAAGCACCACCCGACACTCGAGACCCCGTGTCGGGTTTACACGTCACCGGTGGTTCGTGGGGAAGGCAGACCGCGTCAACAGGAGAAGCTTATCATGTGTCTTCAGAGAGAGCCCGTGAGGGTTGCCCTGCTGGCAACATTTCTTGTCCATTTCGCGGCGAGTTTCAGTTCGGGGCAGGACTGCAGTTCACCCGAGGGCGCGACGCCGGTGGATCCCAATGCAAACGTGGGATCGTCGTTGGCGGTACGTGGGGACGTCGCGGCCGGCATGCCGGCCGTGAGTCCACTATCAACCGAGGCCGGTGTGCGCCGCGTGGGGGTAACGGGGGATGGCCGGGTTGATATCATGGACGCAGGGGCTGTCGCCCGTGCGAGTGTGCCTTGTCAACAGGATCAGGATGCTGCTTACTGCAATACGTTGGGCACAACGGTGTTCGGGCCTGATGCTGCGAACACTCCGTTCGCGGACGACATAGCGTTGGCGGCCGTTAACGGCTGCGAACTTGACCGTTACGTCATCCGTGTAACCGGCGACCGGAAGCAGGACGGCACGGGTGTGGGTGCGTACACCGTCGACTTCGGGCTGTACGAAACTTGTCCGGGTGCCGGCTCGGCACAGCCGATCGTTGGTACGGCCGTGCAAGTGACGGTTCCTGCCGAACTCGCTGGAGATATCGTCGAAATCGAGTATCAAGCGGCCCTCGGTGATACGGTGAACCTCGCTGCGAACCTCTACCTCCGAGTGGCGTTCAGCCGCAAGATGTGTGGCATTGTGCTTGGGGCGCCGGCGCTTCTCGGCTACTCCGCGGATCGCTTCGACTACCCGGGGTTTCCTTGCGCGGCGCATCTGGGTGGGTTTCCGGCGGCACCGCATGCGAGCTTCCACGCCGAGATCTACACACGTGGAGATTGCGAGGACGCGTTTGCGGGATACAAGAATACGAACCACGCGGGCAACATGCTCGCCGCAGGATCGGGTGCCTACTTGGCCGACGACATCGGGCTGGCGGTGTCCGCGTGTAACATGGTGGGCTACGAAATCGCTCACAAAGGAAACGGCATCGTACAAGTCGACCTGCGCACATCGCTGAGCAACAGCGATCCGGAAAACGGCGGCCTGATCCCGGGAACGCGCACTCTGTGCATGTCGATCGGCAATGATGTCCAGCTCTGCCGCACCGCGTTCGACCCGCCGATCCCGCTACCGCAGAACCTCTGGGCCGTCTTCCGGGCTAGCACCTCGACGGCCGGGCCCGTGCTGACATGCAAGCAAGCCGATCCCGGCAACACAGAGAATCTGTACATGGCGTACGATGACGGGGCGTGGAACTCCGAAGCCGCCGGTGGCGCATGTTGGTCCGGCTTCGAACTCACGATATTCTGCGACGCGAGTCCGACGCCGGGCGCTTGTTGCGATATGGTCCTGACCGACGAGGTCGGTGAGGCCGTGTGTCGTGATGGTGTGGCCCAGATGAACTGCGCTTTTCCGGAGTTGTGGGAAGAGGGCGCGATGTGCGGCTCGATCTGCGAGAACGGTGCCAACGACGGAGATCCTTGCATGCGTCAGGCCGACTGCCCTGGCGGGTGGTGCCCCGGGCCGTTTCCGCACCCGTGCGGCGTGTCGGCCTGCTGTGATCCTGACGGGTCGTGCAACAACCTGACCGAGAACGAGTGCGATGCGATCCCGCCCGTCGAAGACCCTCGTATGTACCAGCCGGCGGAGTTTTGCTACGAGCAAGGGCAGCGTTGTCCGTTCCCAGCCTGCCTGCAGCGGGAGGGCGAGTGCACGCAGCCGCGTTCGGCGTGGTGCGTCGGCGGCGAAAACGACGGTTTGCTGTGCGACTTCTGGGCATACCCGAGCGACTGCCTGGGCTACAGCTGCGTTGGTGGGACGCACGACGGCGAAATCTGTGATCCGGATGATGTGGACCCCTGTCCCGGTGGTGGTGAGTGCACAAGGGCCAGTTGCGTCGGCGAAGTCGGCTGCGAAGACCCGTACTGCTGCACCGACGTGTGCACGGACCCGTACAACGTCTTCTGTTGTACGACCTACTGGGACGTCCAATGTGCGACGGAGGCGTTCAGGCTGTGTGATCGGGCACCGTCCAATGACGAGTGTTACGATCCGATTAGTGACGTCAAAGGTGCGCAACTGATCAATGTTCCCGGCACCGTGGAGGGTGACGGAATCCAGGCTACCACAAACCCGAGCGACCCCGGCTTCTGCTGCCACGAGGACGGCTTGGGGGCGCAGGGCGTTGGGACGGTCTGGTTCAAGTTCTTGGCCACGGGTACCACAGTATCTCTCGACACATGCTGCAGCTACCCCCGCCCGTATGCGCCTGCCGATGACTCGCTCTTGCAGGTGTTTGCCATCGCCGAGCCCGATCGCGGTCTATGCGGCGACGGTCTGACCGTATGCAGCGTCTCCGGCCAAGATTGCCCCGATGGATCAGCGTGCATCCTTGACGAGCAGTGGGCGTGCAGTCACTTGATGCCGATCGCGTGCAGTGACAACGCCGGAAGCTCGTGCGTCTGCGGCCCGTACGAGAGCCCGGCCAACTCCAGAACCTGCGTGACAGGACTCGTCCCGGGAGACACCTACTATGTCCTGGTTGGCGCGAAGACGGAGGAGAACATCGGGATTTGGCAGCTTCGCATCGCGTCTCCCTGCTCCCAGGTTCGACCGCCCCTACACAACGATCTGTGCATGAATGCCGAGCAGCCCACCGGTGGACAGGTTGTCGTTCCGTTTGATATCTCGGGCGCGGCCTTCGGAGAAGGTGCGGCCACGCTCGACTGCCCCGAGCCGCCTGCGACCTGCCTGACCACGATGAAAAACGATGTCTGGTTCGACTGGACCGCACCGATAGACGGGCAGACGACGATCCACACGTGTGGTGATGACGATGCTTCAACACCCAACACGTCTATGGTCGTGTACGACGGGTGTACCTGCCCTGTCGAGATCGGGACCGAGTTGGGATGCAGCAATTTCCAGCCTTCACCGTGCTTCCTCGGCTCGAAGGTGGCCTTCGACGCGGTTGAAGGTCATTGCTACAAGATCCGCCTCGGCGGTCATCTCGGTGACACGCCTGCAGGAAACCTGACGATCACTATCGAAGGTGGTATCCCCGACTGCAACGGAAACGGTATTCCGGATGACGAGGACATCGCTTCGGGGACCTCGCCTGATTGCGACGGCGACGGTGTCCCCGACGAGTGTGAGCATGACTCGGACGGCGACGGCACGATCGATGACTGTGACGGTTGCCCCTACGATCCGAACAAGACCGAGCCAGGGGTTTGCGGGTGCGGCATTCCGGACTATGACAGCGACGGTGATGGTGTGGAAGACTGTAACGACGGCTGCCCACAGGATCCGGACAAGACGGAACCCGGCGTGTGCGGGTGCGGTGTACCGGACGATGACAGCGACGGCGATGGCGTGGAGGACTGCATCGACGGCTGCCCGCACGATCCGGACAAGGTGGAACCTGGCGTGTGCGGGTGCGGTGTCCCGGACGATGACAGCGATGGTGACGGTGTGGAGGACTGCATCGACGGCTGCCCACTGGATCCAGACAAGATCGAGCCCGGCGTGTGCGGATGCGGTGTACCAGACGATGACAGCGACGGCGATGGCGTGGAAGACTGCATCGACGGCTGCCCACACGATCCAGACAAGATCGAGCCGGGCGTGTGCGGATGCGGTGTGCCAGACGATGACAGCGACGGCGATGGCTTGGAAGACTGCAACGACGGCTGCCCACTGGATCCAACCAAGATCCAGCCGGGTGTGTGCGGGTGCGGCATACCAGATGATGACAGCGACGGTGACGGTATCGAGGACTGCATCGACGGGTGCCCGCATGATCCGTACAAGACAGAACCCGGCGTGTGCGGGTGCGGTATTCCGGACGATGACAGCGACGGTGACACTGTTCCGGACTGTGCAGATCAATGCCCCGGTGAAGACGATCTGCTTGATGAAGATCAGGACGGGACGCCGGACTGTCTCGACCCGGGTCCGATCCCCACTTTGTCGCACTGGGGGCTTCTTGCCCTCGCCCTGCTCCTACTCTCGATCGGCAAAGCCCGCTTCGGGAAGCGCGGACGGCTCCAAGCTTGAGTGCCACTGGTCACAGCCGACATCCGCGTCATCCGGCCACAAACACCGCAAGAAGTCGAAAGCGGTAGGTTCCCGTGACGCGCATCGTCACGTTCTCCCTAGCTGGTTGGTGTTGGCCCGTCGTCCCCGGAACTCAGGCCACTCTATCTCGTGCGACATCGCCGAGCAAAGAACCACGCCAGCCCGGCAAAGACGAGCAGACCCGCGACACTCGGAGCGACATCCGCGGCCGCCGGCAGGTTCAGCCACTCGGCCAGCCACACCGCCCACTCCTGGCCGACTTCCAGGGGCAACGGCTCGTACACACTCGGGTCTTCGGCGCGCCACTTCTGAAAGAAGATGAAGCCGGCTATCACCACGCTCAGCAGGCCCTCGCCCCCGACCAGGCCCGAACCGAAGAGCACGCCGCGCTCGCGCCGCTCGTTTTTCTGCTCGGCCGATTTGACGCCTCGCTGCATCAGCCATCGCAGCGCACCCCCGAGGAAGACGGGTACCATGGTCGTGACCGGCAGATACACGCCCACGGCAAACGGCAGCGACGGAATACGCAGCGCCTCGGCCATCAGCGCGATGGACACACCG
>JAUXGE010000097.1 GCA_030622435.1 Planctomycetota bacterium | reverse complement strand
GCGCCCGCTCTTGTCCGCGATGAACACGGCCCCGTCCGGCTCGGTCGTGATGGCGCGAGGGTAACTGAAAGAACCGGGTCCCAACCCGACACCGCCGAAGATTCCGATGACACCGTTCGGCGTCATCGGCGGTGGATCGCACGCTGTAACGAAACTCAGCAGTGACGCGCCGATCAACACCGACAACAGGCGCCCGAGAACGGTACGATTGCAGAGCCGAAGCCCGGCGCTCTCGAAGGGCACGGTTCCGAGGCGGGTCTTGCGATAGCCGCGGACATCACATCGCAACAATGAGAGCGGGCACTGCGCAGATTGCAGCCGTCGGTAGACCTCGACCGGCCCGCCCGCCCGATCAATCCGCTCCCGACTCTCTTCCGGTATCGCCTTTCGACTCATCCGTGGTGTCACCGCCGGTCGTCGCCGGATTCTCGAGATTGGCATCCTTTATAGACTTCTGCATGGTCGAGAAGTAGCCCTTGACCGCTTTGTGGTATTGTCGGGGAATCCGGTTTCTGTTGATGCGATCGCTGGCGTCGTGCTCCGCGGCCGAGACGACCTCGGCGAGGCTCGCGGTCACCTCGCCCTTGACCTGCTCGCCGTTGAAGAAGAACTGGCCGATGATCGCCCCCTCTCCGGTAGGGACCTTTCCACGCTCCGTCTTGAACCCGACGGCCGTCTGCTCCTCCGGAGCCAACCCGCCGCGTCCCTGCCCGAGCTTTCCCATACCCGGCCCGGGTTTCTGGCCCTGGCCCTGTCCGCGTTGGCTCAGGTCGCTCCGGGCGTTCTGCAGGTCGGCCATGGCGGCGTCGAGCTGGTTCATCTCCTGTTGAAGCTGTTCGAGTTCGCTGAGCTGATCGGAGGCCATGGACAGCCCGGCCACCGCAGCGTCGGACTGGCCCGAAGAGCCGCTTGAGGCACCCTGCCCCAGGGCCTTGGCGAGTTGTTGGGCCATTCCGCCAGCCTTCTGTTGCCGCTTCATTTGCTCGGCCATCTTCTGGGCCTGCTTTGGACTCATGCCCTGCTTCTCCAACTCCTTCTGGAGTTGGTCCAGGTCCTCCTTCTTCAAGCTTTCGAGGAGACGCTCGGCATCCTCTTTCTTGACGCCGGCCTGTTCGAGTTTCTTTGCCAGCTTCTCATCGCTCGAAAGCCGCTCGAGCTGTTTGGCCGTGGCCGCAAGCTGTTTGCTCAGCTTCGCTACGAGTTCCTTGTCCTTCTCGGACTTGAGCGTCGCCAGTTGCTCCCGCAGTTTGTTGACTTCCTCTTTTGCGGTCTTGAAATCACCTTTCGCCAGCGCTTTGGACAACTTCTGTGTGGCCGTGTCGGCCGACTGCGGAACCTTCAGCCCGCGCATCATCTTGCGCATTTCTCCGGTCGTGTCGTATTTGGCGCTTGCCCGTTTCTGTTTGACGGCATCAGCCAGCCTGTCGATTTTCTTGACGGCCTGATGGCGGATGTCGGCGGGCTTGCGCAGCCTCCCGGCAGACTTCGTGTCGCGGGTGTCCAGGTTGTCTTTAAGTTCCTGAAGCACGGGGGTCGACTCGGCCATCTTCCGGACAGCATCCATCTTTCGCTTCACGGCGACCTTGGTTTGTTCGAGCTGCGTCGCCTGTTCCCTGGCCTCTGTTGCCTCGCTTCGCTGGAGCAACCCCGGGGAAACCAGGAACATCAAAGAGGCCACGATGATGGACACGAGACTCCATCCGGCCGGGCGTGGCATCTTCAGCCGGATGTGTCGGCGAGCGGAAAGGGAGCCGCTGATTCGCTCCGCATCGACGACAACTGCAAGGGCGAACGGGTCATCGTTACCCGTGCAGAAACGGCCGCTGCTCAGACGTTCTCGCAGGCCGGCCGCCTCGTCCAGCTTGGCGGCGGCAAAGGTCTCATCTTCCTTCTTGACGAAGGTCCGGGCCAGCGAAAGCATGAGGGCGGCGGAGGACAGACCGACGCCAATCCAGAACAGAGGAATGGGCCATAGGAACAGCCGCTGAACGAGGACGACGGCGGCGAAGAGGGCTGCGGCGACGGCCACCGATGCCGAGACATCGTGGAACCAGCGATTGAGCCAGAGCCGATGCTGGGCGGTGGCGATCTGTCGTTCGAGCTGCGTCATTGCAGTTACTCCCCGATCTTACAGATACGGCAGGCTAAGCCCTTTCTTCCATCGCACCCACCCTCACATCGTACCCGCACCGATGGGCTCAGACAAACGAGCACCCGACCGTCCCACCCGGAGGGCCGAACAGGAGTGATGGGGGTGCCCTATATTCGATTCTGCCGGAACGAGCCCGGTTCCCGGATTTCCGACAACATTTGACAATGTGAGACGCACCGGGCTGCGAAACTGCGTCTTCGCGCATGTATCGGGTACAATTAGGATGTGGTCTTCACGACCTTGTACCGGTCGGTCCATCAATACGCCGGAGACCTTTCGGCCGATGCAACATGCATCTTTGAACTCAGACGCGCACCCGGGCATCTTGTTATGCAGTATCGGGATGGGCGCACCCGGGATCCTGACGGCCGTCGGGGAACGAGCACCCCTGCTCCGCGCTATTCTAGCGCTCACTCTTTGCGTCGGGGGGGCGTCCACGAATCACGCGAATGTGGCTCTCGCGGTCGGCAGGGTTCAGAGCAATCCACGGCAAGCCCAAGACGATCCACCGGCAGCCAAGGGTGATCCTTTCAAGAGCCCAGACGCTCCAACACAGATGCCGGATGATCCAGTTCAGGCCCGGGGCCGTTCCCCTGAGATCTCCGGCGATCCCTCGAAGCCGGAGGATGCCGGCGTTGTCCCGACCGAGCCCCAGTTGATCGTGATCATCGAAGGCCAGGTCACCAACTACATCGGCGCAGGGGAACAGGACGTGACTGTTACCGCCCGCCGCAAGCTTGACGGTGGTGGATCGGGCGATGTAATCGCCACGGCGACGACGGATCGCATGGGCGATTTTGCGCTCGCAGTACCTGAACCGTTCCACGGCGATGTCGAAGTTGCATTTGCAAAACCACTCTATGCCGAGCTGACTCGAGACGTCCAGCTCGGGGATGATGAGTATCCACCTTATCTGGCCGTGACGCTCGAGGGGAAGCTCGTGACGGGCGGGCGCGTGATAGATGCCCTGTCGGACGTTCCGGTTGCCGGGGCTGTGGTCACACTGGTGGCCCACTACAGGGAGTTGTCCGAGACAACAGACGACGCGGGCCGCTTTACTATCAAAGGCGTGCTACCTGGACGGGGTGAGTTGACCGTCAAGGCCGGAGGGTACGGTCGCGAGAGCTGGCCCATCCCCGACCTCGAGGATGAGGGTGATATCACGATCCGCCTCAAGCCGGAGCGGGTCGTCCACATCAAGGCGATCGACAGTCAAGGCAAGCCCATTCCCGGCGTCACCGTCGAATGCCTTGACGAACCGCGAAGCGATTTCCGTACGATCGTCACGGGCGACGGCGGCACGGTGACCCTCAACGGGCTGCACTTCGACGCGGACATCCTGGATATCAGGCTGACACACCAAGACTACGTTTCCAGTCAGGAATTCGACCACGAGATCCTGACGCCGGAAGAAAAGGCCGAGTCTTCTCACGAACTCGTCATGGTTAGCGCCGGACGCGTCGCCGGGCACGTCACCGATGCGCAAACCGGCGAACCCGTCCACGGAGCCCGCGTGATGGCGGGTGATGAGTATGCGAACATCTCACCACGAGCATGGGTCGACCACCGAGGGGAATATGAGATCCACGGCGTTCCACCCGGAACGGTGACCGTCACCGTGCATGCCAGGGACCATGCACCCGACCTGAAGACCACGGAAGTCGTGGCCGGGGAAACCACCACGGCCGACTTTTCTCTCGAGACGGGAGGGACACTGTCGGGCACAGTAAAAGACGAGAAGGGCAAGCCGATAGCGGGAGCCTATGTGGAAGCGACAAGCTGGCGTGATCGGCTCACACTCGGTCTGCGCGCCATCACGAACGCAAAGGGCGCTTTCCGGATTGACGACACGCCCCATGACGAGTTTGACATCCAGGTCGCACGGCCCGGGTGTGGGCAGACGCCCAAGACGCTTACGGTTGATCCGTCCAAGGGGGTTGAGGTCGTACTCCCGGCCGAAAGGGTAGCGAGTGCGGCGCGTAGTCGTACGCCTCAGATCGGCGAACAGGCGCCGGACGTGACCTTTACCACCATGGAGGGGAAGACCCTTACCCTCTCGGCGCTTGGGGGCAAGACTATCCTGCTGGACTTCTGGGCGACGTGGTGCCCTCCGTGCATCGAGGAGATGCCCCTTCTGATCGACATTCATGAACGGTTCGGCTCACGCGACGATTTCGTCATGATCGGCATCAGCCGTGACCACGAGAAAAAGGCACTTGAGAGATTTCTCCAGCGAAACCCCAGGGTAAAGTGGCATCAGGTCATCGGCGAGGACGGTGGTGTGGAGGCGGCCCGTAAGCAGTACAACATACACGGTGTACCGCGTGTCTTCCTGATCGGGCCTGACGGTACGATCCTCGACAATCACCTTCGCGGTGAAGACATGATCAAACGTGTCGAGCAGGCGTTTGCGGATGACAATAAAGAGCGAGCCGAGCCTTGATGCAGGACAGTACACAGGGACAACCACCCCCGACGGGCATCATTCGACCGACCGAAGTTCGGGCCGTTCGGGCATTCACGGCACTCGATGTGAGGCGCCTGTCGGATGCCGCCAAGCATATCGAATCACTGCCGGACTCCTCGAAGATCGACCGAGCATGGAAGTCGCTGTTGTCCGGCCTGTTGGCACTGAGGCGAGAAGCCTCTGCCGATGCCGAAAAACACCTGCGCGAGGCGGCATCCATGGCGCTTATGGTGGGCATGGTAACCGAGGATCGTGAGATCGACAGCGCCCCTCGGCTTGCCGCCCTGGCCTATCATCATCTCGGATGGCTGTATCGACGGCAGGATCGACCGGACGCAGCCCTTTCCGTTCACCAGGAGGCTCGCCGACTGCGCGAGCGGCATGGCTCGTTTGAAGAACAGTGGGAGACGGCCGTCGAACTCGGCATGGACGCCGGGATCGCACGGCGCTACGACGAAGCACACCGGTGGTACAGGACTGCGATCGATCTGGCGGAAAGGGCATCAGAAGATTCGTCGCGCGAATCGGCCGTCGCCTGGACGCTTCTGTCATCATCCCTCTTGGAGTATGAACTGCATGACGAGGCAGTAACCGCCGCGCGCAAGGCCCGTGACGCTTGGCAAGCGCACGACGTTGGCGCCGTAGAAACCGCCCGCGCCGATCTCATCCTCGGCGGCGCGCTTCTTGGACAGGGGGAGGCTTTTCACGGATGCGATGACGAGCTTGCGAAGTCCGTTCTCGATGAGGCTACGCAGTTGTTTTCTACAGCCTACGAGGCGTTTCTGGCGTTCGGTACGGGCTCTGCCACCGATGCCCGATTGAGTCTCGAACAGCGGGACTTCGCCCAGCGGTTGATCGCGACAATCGGTGAGGGGTAGAATGTGGTGGGGTTGGTTCACGCCTGAGCCGAGTTTGACACCGTGACGTTCCCCTTCATACTACCGGCCGTCAGCGCTGCCGCATTGTCGGCATGCGCGTTCTTTCCTGCCCTTGGCCTCCGGTGCCGGTCGCGGCTTTTCGTTCTCGTCGTGTTGTCCGTCCCCATCCTTCTATCGCCGCTGATCATTCCTGCGGACGCGCGATTCATCCGTTGGATCACCGGCATCAATGCGGTCCTGCTGCTTATCAAACTCGTCGATCTTCACCTGAGCGCCGAGCAAGCCTCGCCCGTGTCCGTGCGAGCGTTCGCCGGCTTCTTGTTCAATCCATGCTCTTACGTGCTGAGAAAGCTGGACGAAGAACCTCGCCCTTGCATGAACGAGAACCTCAGACTCCTCGCGCTGGGTGTCGTCGGCTATGTCGTGCCGACGGTCCTCCTGCTCGGTCTGTTTCGCATTGACTGGGCTCCATACAACTTTGCGTTGGAGCACAGCTTCAAGGTAGTCCTGTTATTGCTTTCCATCGTCGGCTTGCTGGCCTGCGTTGTCGCCCTCTGGCGGCTGGTTGGCGGCAGAGCACGAGATTTCATGGGCAACATTGTGACAGCGCGGACCCCGGCCGAGTTCTGGAGAAGGTACAACCGTCCGGTTCACCAGTTCTTCTACGAGAATGTATTCAAAGGCGCAGGAGGACGCCGGGCTCCGGTTCGTGCCACGTTCGTTGTCTTCGCACTGTCGGCAATCATGCACGAATATGTCTACAGTATCTCGATCGGGCGGATTGAGGGCTTCCAGTTGATGTTCTTCGCGCTTCATGGTCTGGTTGTGGGGGCGACGATGCACATCAAGCCGCGTGCATGGCTCTCCTATCCATGGATGGCGGCCACATTCGCATTCAACATTGCATCATCCATATTGTTCTTTGCCAGTTTCGACGCCGTGATGCCTTTTTACTCTGCCGGGTGCCCGCAATGGCTGCCGCATCTGTGAGCGGTGACTCGCCACAACAACTCCGCGTGCACTGGATGTTGCACAACACGCGGAAAGCGGTTCAGTCCGCCTGCTGCCATACGAGTCCGGCGGCCCCGATCATACCGGCATCGTACCCCAGCTCAGCGACGGTTATCGCGGGAAGATCGTCGTGGAGCTTCCAGCGTTGTCGGTTGACGTGATCGAGGACTCGATCGATCAAGAAGGCGCCGGCACTGGCCATGCCTCCCCCGAGTACGATTCGGGCGGGGTTGAAGGCGTGTTGGATCGAGATGCAGGCAACGGCAAGATGCAAGCAGGCCTCGTCCCAAACACGGAGACAGAGTGCATCGCCGGAGCGTGCACACCCGGCGACATCTTCCGCATCAATGCGCTTCCCTTCGTTGACTCTCTGCGACAACGCACACGGCTCGCCGCCTCGAATGGCAGCTTCGACACGCCGTGCGACGGCGCCGGCCGATGCGTATTGTTCGAGGCAGCCGCATTGCCCGCATGGACAAGGTAAACCATCGACTGCGACGATCATATGCCCTAGTTCGGCGGCATTATCGAAGTGGCCGTGAAGGATGCGGCCATCAAGTACGACGCCGGCACCGACCCCCGTACCCAACGTGAGCATGACGAGGTCCTTGCCGTCGACACCGGCTCCCGCCCAATACTCGCCGAAGGCGGCGACGTTCCCGTCGTTGTCCAGAACGATCGGGACTTGCAGCGTTTCGTGCAATCGGTCACGAAGTGGAACGTCCTTCCATCCGGGAAGGTTGGTGGGGTTGATGATCCGCCCCGTGCTGAAACTCAACGGACCCGGTGAGCCGACACCCACGCCGACAAGGCTCGAGCGCTCGACAGATGCCGCATCCAACAACCGGCCGACCAGAGACACCATGTCAGCGATAACGGCGCCGGGTTCGGTCCGGTCGAGTGGTTGTGTGTGGCGTGCTATCACCCTGGCATCACGGCCGACGGCCGCACCTTTCAGGTTTGTCGCACCAAGGTCAATACCGATTACGATCTCGCTGCTCACGATGGATTCATCCATTGACACGGAACGAGGATCAGTTTACTCGAACACTATACCGGCATAGCCGACCGAGTCGGGCTCCTCCGCTCCCGCGGGACCCGGTAGAACTTCGCTGCTCGTCGTGTGTACGAGCAACACCCCCTTAGACGCGCCCAAGGCACGAGATGCCGCTACGGTTGCCGCCGTCGCCCCACCTCCACAGGCGTTCTTGTGCTCAGTGGCCTCGGACACCAGCTCGTCGGCCCGCATGGAGCAGACCCGATCGATGAACCGCCTGTCGTTGGTCTCTTTCGCCCAGACGTTGCCCTCGTGCCCTATCCCCCGAGGGATGAACCCGTAGCGCGGACCGTAGTGTGTCAGGTCCGTAGTGCCGATGATCACGGCGTTGTAATCGTATGCCGTGAGTGTTCGTCCGACCGCGTCACCGACTTCATGGGCTGTCGGGATCGGTGGGACCATGAGCGGAATGATCTTTGCTTGGGGGAACAATCGTTTGACGAACGGGGCCTGCACTTCGATCGAATGCTCGTTATCGTGGGCGTAGGGGTCGTCGACGATGAGGTTCGTGTGACCGAGGATACGGTCGGCCAACCGCGCATCAACGGTGAGCGGACCGAGCGGCGTATCCCAACGACCCGCGCTGAATATCGCTGCCTCCCTACCTCGAAAACGATGCACGCTTCCAAACAGTATCACAATGTCCGGCGAAATCGAGTTGGCCAGAGCGTTGAACACACAAGCAGCCGCGGCACCGCTGTAGACCCATCCAGCGTGAGGGACGAGACCGCCGACGGGCGGGCGGGTCGGCTTGTAGTCAGTTTCGCCCTGCTCCAGACATTGCGCGACCTCTGTACGACAGCGCTCGGCATTGGCGGGATAAAACTGCCCGGCGACCGCCGGTTCTCGAATCATCATGGCACGCCCTCCCCGACGGGACGGGACAGACATCTTGATGCTCAGCCCTGTTCACAACTGCTCAATCGATCGAGTTGCTGGGTTCGGTAAGCCGCGTGAGCATTCTCGAGTCGGAGCCCCGGAACCCAACCGTCACGTCTAATCGGATCGCAATCATAGATCGAGCTACGACCGACAGGCCGAACCGTGACTCTTTTGGGACGGTCTGTCGTACTCAGCACCCGCGCTGCTCCGCACGCCGGCGCAGGCTCGGGTATCGGCGTCTCACTCCGAGTGAGAATAATCGGCGATAGCGGTTAAGAGGGCAAGCTGTTTCAAGATCGCACCAACATCGGCTCTCCGTTGAATCGATAGCTTGTCCGGGTATGATGGCGCCCCGAGATGCGATTTATGGAAAATCTCGGCTTCTTCGAAGACTTTCCAGAGGGGTATGTGACTCCACTATGGAGCCAGTCAAGACTCGTTGATGTGAAGAACAAATCCAAAGGAGGAACGAATCATGTCTGAGTCCGAGCCGTCATTACCGCCAGATTCACCGACGCCGGAAGAACTCAAGAAGGCAATGAAAGCGTTCAAGAAGCGTCTCAAGCTTGCCCGCCTCGACGATGAATCCACCCTTGGACATGGGCCGCTGACGGGTGGCAAATCGTCAAGCATCGTGGCTGTCATGCCGCCGAATCAGTACCGCAAGGCCATCTGGGACGAGCTGGTCGCGCGGGGCAGGCTCAAGTACGCCGGGCAAGGGCTCTATCAGCTCGCCGATTCGTAGTCCCTGAGCGAGAGCTTTGTACGCATCGATCACGCCGCTACGACACTCATTGCCACTCGAGCGGCATTCCCGATGCTCGGGCTGGTTACATTATCTCGGAAGCAGTAACTCGTGTTAGTGACGGTTGAAACCCGCAGTTTTCCGGTGGTCAAGGGAGCTGGATCTGGTTCTTCCGTGTCGCGTTGGACTCCGGCTTCCGTACAATGGGTGCATGTCTGAACACGAGGTCCAGCCGGATATTGACGGCGACCAGGCCGTTACTCACTGCCCGGGCTGTCTCGATGTCAACCCGCCGGAGGCGGCTTTCTGCAACCGGTGCGGCATGCCGATCGGGATGATCGCCACGCTCGATCCACTTCAGTCAATCTACGCAACAGGGTGGGCCTACCGGCGGGCGATCTCAGGCGGACGCTGGCCATTTGCCTTCTGGGGCATGGTGCTGATCTTCGGGCCGACGGCGGTGCTGAGCGGCATCGTGCTGGTCTCCGCCTCGCAAGTCCTCTCATCCGGCCAGGAAGTCGTGTTCTGGATCATTTCGTTCTTGCTTGGCGCTTTGAACGTAGCCATCCTTTACCGCGTAACGAAGGCCTACCTCCGACACCTCAGGTCGAAACCGGGAACCGACCAGGAGCACGACGGTCACGTGGCTGGCCTGACAAAGCCCCATGGTCGGAGCGGCGTAGCCCCGTTCGAGGTCGCGGAGATGTCCGACACTCCCCCGCCCAAGGCAACACCCGACTGGACTCCCGCTGATGCATCCGGCATCCCGGAGGACAAGTTCCCGATTGACTGTGCCTCATGCGGGTATGATCTGACCGGTCTCGGTGAAACGGGAGTCTGTCCGGCCTGCGGTGCCGATTTCGATCGCGGGGAGCGGCTGCTGGACCTGCACGGGCCGGAGGTGTTCATCGACGATCCTGCTGAGGCGACTCCATCGCCACCGGAGCACCCTACTTGGTCACGGGAAGTCCACAGTGCGCTCTTCGTAACGGCTCTCGCCTTTCTTGCGACGATGTTCTTCCCGAGCCTGTCATCCGCCGATCTGGTCGAGCAAGACCGCTGGCCTTTCGTGGGCTTGTTGTGGGTGGCCGCGGTGGCCTTTTGGGTGCGCGCGTTCCGCCCGGGTCAGAACTGACGGGCCGGTCATTCCGACACTGCCTCTTGCCGATGGAGGGGAGGCTGGGCTACACTCTCAGCCCGCAAGACGATGAACCCGGCTGCGGGGCGATCGGCGATCGCCCGCGGGCGCTGCACGCGGCGCGCCCGCCCAAGTGGCCGGGCAGGGAGAGGTGTCCGAGCGGCTGAAGGAGCTGGTTTCGAAAACCAGTGTGCGGGTTACACCGTACCGGGGGTTCGAATCCCCCCCTCTCCGGTTTTTGTGCCTGTTTTTCGCACTCCTTGGGGGTGCGAGGACGGGTCGTCGGGTCTGCGGCCCCGACCTACCTACTAGCCCAGAATCAGAACCACACCCCCCATCCCGTCGTGGTGGGACCCCCATAGGTTCCCCCTTTTCGGCGATACGCGGTTTCCAGCCTGTTAACCTGATAAAGTAGTCCTTCATGGGGCTTGACTTTTGCGGTGTGAATTTGGTATCGAGATGGCGTCGCGCCTTGGCTGGCGGGCTGGGTCGCATCCACAAGACGCGAGGTATACTCAACTGCTTCGACTTTTCGGCGACGCCGTTCGCACCATCCGGCAAGAAGGCGTACGAGGAAGCCCTGTTCGGCTGGATCGTGAGCGACTTCGGTTTGAACGATGCCATCGAGGCGGTGCTGGTTCAGACGCCGCGCGTGTGCCGGTTTCATGGCCCACGCGAGATGATCAGTCAGGACGACTGATTGGGGGCCGCTTGTCCGATCCCCCTCACCGCCGACCCCGACCAGGTGGCGGAGGCTTCGACGGAAGGGGAGGCGATGCCGTAACGGACTCCGTAGTCGAACGCCCCACAAGGAGTGAAAAGACTCTTGGTCTCCCTACGGATCATTCGCGGCTGATACTGAGCATTGACAGCAAGCCAGAGAAGTCAACAAGGTCAACGTCCCCGTCTCCATCCCGATCAAGAACTGAACATGACGCGGTCTCACCCCGACAGCCATCGCTGGGGGCAACCCCTGGACCGCCGGATTCGATACAGCACGTCAATAATGCATACTCCGGTAGCCCGAAGGCTCCGTCGCCGTTTACGTCCGCGGGCCAGGAAAGACAATCGGTGTAATTCCCGCCAAAGATTTTCAAAAAATAAAGTTGCAGGCGCACATATCCATTGCAACATTTACAAGTCACCGGGTCCGGTTCCGGAGAAATGGCGGGACGCGGACGCACCGGGAGTCCGTCCAGCAGTTAAATCGGCGAAACACAATATAACGGACGAATCGCAACAACAGGGAATGACCGCGGGGTGCGGGCGCACGCCCTTGGCCAGCCCGAGTACACGACGGACGCCTCCGCATCTCGCGCGGGGGCGTGACCCGTGCTTGGTTGGCAGGCTCGGTTTCTGTGGGAAGGCGGCGGAGGCCCGGAGTCTGAGTCGGATTCCGGCGGCTGGGCCGCAAGCCGATTTCGACGGTTCCCGCCCCGCAGGTGTGCGTCGGATCGGCGCGTGAAACGCAGCCGAGAATCGGTTAGGATTCACTCAGGGGCGTATCGACGCCTCAAGATGGTGGAGATTGCGTGATGGTGCGACGGCTAGGAATCGATGTTCCCACCGAACGGTTGGCCGACTTCTGCGGCAAGTGGAAGGTGGCGGAGCTAGCCCTGTTCGGCTCCGTGTTGCGAGAGGACTTCGGCCCTGAAAGCGATGTCGATGTGCTGGTGAGCTTCGCATCCGATGCCCAATGGGGCCTGTTCGACGAGGCTCGGATGGAAGAGGAGCTAGCAGAGTTGCTCGGCTATCCCGTGGACCTCGTAAGCCGGCGAGCGGTCGAGCAAAGCGAAAACTGGATTCGTCGTCGTGCGATCCTCGAATCCGTGGAACCGCTCTATGTCGCGTGATGACACCACCATCCTGGACATACTCAACGCCTGTAGGCGCGTGGGCGACTTCCTTTCCGGCCTCAATCGAGATGCCTTCTTGCAGGATCATAAAACGCAGTCAGCTGTTCTGCACCAGATGCTCCTGGTCGGCGAGGCAACGAAGCGGCTCTCGACGGAGTTTCGGACGAGGCACCCGCAGAAGCCTTGGAAAGCAATCGCAGGTCTGCGCGACAGGCTGATCCATGCGTATGATCGGGTTGACTTGGACCTCGTTTGGACGACATGCCAGAGCGACATTCCTGACCTTATCGCATTCCTCGAACCACTAGCGCCACGGCCGCCCGACACCGAGCGATGATGAATGTTGCTCCTTGCTGGCCTGGCGATAGACACTGCCCAAGGGGAAGGTTGAGCCTTGAAGCGAGCCGGAAGAACATCTGGAGAACATCTGGGGTCAGCATCTGGGGGCACCCACTAGAGGCTCCTAGTCAAGAGCGCGCACGCTTCCTGTCGGTTTTTTCTTCTGCCTTGAAGATTCAGTCGTTGGCCGTCGGCAACGATGATGTTTTTCCGTGTGCGCACCCTGGTTTTC
>JAUXGE010000282.1 GCA_030622435.1 Planctomycetota bacterium | reverse complement strand
GGCTACGGCATCAGCTGGTGGTAGGTGCGATCAGGCGCATCTTTCCCGAACTCCAATTTTGACCGGGTTGGCCTCCTAGTGCACCTTCACGCCTGGGTTTGCGGATTATCCGAGCCGCGACCGTGAGGGAGCGGACACCACCGATCGCCACATCCGCTCCCTCACAGTCGCGGCTCGGTATTGGTGGCACACGTCATCAACCCGCAGTTTCAGGTGTGACGCTGCACTAGGTGCAAGCGAGGCCAGTCCGGTCGTGCCTGCCATTTGTTCACAATGACCGGACGCGATTCCCAAGCCGCCTTGTGCTTCCGACAAACCCTTATTCGTCAGTTTTCGTCACGATTGGGCCGCTCAGTTTGCCAGCGGGCCGATTCTGGGCGAGAATCCTTGCCGGCTTGCTGCGTAGGCCTCCGGGCATTGGCCGGAAGCCGGATGCAGGCTCCGATGACCGCGAGGTATGATCGGGTTCGGAGGTTGACATTGATTCTCTCTCGGAAAGCGAAAGATCCTACGGATGGCTGATGCGAGCACGACACGAGCGGCGACCTTGCCCGACAACGAAGGTGTCAAGGACACTCTGGAATCGATCGTTATCGCGCTGATCCTCGCGTTCGTTTTTCGCGCGTTCATCGTCGAGGCGTTCGTGATCCCGACCGGTTCGATGGCCCCAACGCTCTACGGTGCCCACGGCACGATCATTTGCGAGGATTGCGGCGTCGAGTTCGCCTACGGTTTGAAGGACCTGGCGGACAACCGGCGGATCGAACCCGTGAGGGCGCGCAATCGCGCCGTATGCCCCAACTGCAATCACGGCAACACGAATCTCGCCGTCAACGACGAGCAACGAAATCGCGAGAAGGGTGATCGGATTCTGGTTCTCAAGTGGCCCTTCGACATCGGTGGTAAATGGCTTGCGCCGGCTCGGTGGGATGTTGTCGTTTTCAAGGACCCGGCCGACGGGGTGACGAACTTCATCAAACGGCTGATAGGAGTGCCTAACGAGGTCCTGCAGATTGTGGATGGTGATGTTTACACGGTTCCCGTATCGGAATTGTCCGAAAGGGCGCAGACCGTGCTCGAAGAGATGCGTCACCGGAAATACCTTTTGCGGACGAAGCAGCTGCGTGGTGCGATTGGCGGGCTCCCCCGCGATGTGCTGGACGAACTAGACGAGAAGATGACGATTGCACGTAAGACACCGGCGGCGCAGAAGTCGCTGTGGTTCCGTGCATATGACCACGATTATCCGCCGCAGACTCTTGCCCCTAATCAACCCCGGTGGCGGGTTGCCCGCGGCGACGCCTCGGGCTGGGATACGTCGAGCCGGCGCGTACGGTTCGATGATCGTGGCGTTTCGGCCGACTACATCGAGCTCTCCGGAAAGCGGATCGAGGCCGGCTGTGCCTACAATGTTCGCGGGAATCCTGGCCCCCTCGTGCTGGACGCGCGGGTGCGGTTTGTTCTGACGCCGCTAAATGACGAGGGAGCCCTGCGTTTACGGCTGGAGAAGCACGGGCGAATTTTCTGGGCGACCATCCGTATGGATGGGGAGGTGAGCCTTGCTGAATCGACCGAAGCACCGGATTTGTCCGCGCCGGTGATGGCGAGGAAGAAGCTCTCGCCGTTTGTGCCCGGTCGGTCGGTGGAGGTCAGCGTCGAGAACCTGGATTATCGATTGGCGTTGTATGTCGGCGGTGACGAGGTGCTGTCATCGAGCGACGATCGCGACTCTCCGGCCTATTACGGTCCTGACCTCGATATGCTCCGCCGCGGGCGGTTCAAGGCATCCTCCCCGCATCGGCTCTACGCAGAGGGCGGAACCTTCGACCTGACGCATCTGGTCGTCGAGCACGACGCCTACTACTACCACGATCCGAAGTACCGTGCCCTGGCGATGTCGTGGGCGCCTCCGGGAGGCTGGGCGAGTCCGGAGAGCCCGATTCTGCTTCGTGGCCATGAGTACTTCATGCTGGGGGACAACACGTCCGCCAGCAAGGATTCGCGGCTCTGGGATCAGGTTGGGGCCCACCTCGAGGATCGCGGCGAGGCGTTTCAGCTGGGCACGGTTCCGCGAGATCAGCTCATTGGCAAGGCGTTCTTCGTATACTGGCCCAGCGGTCACAAGCTTCGATGGCTGCCACGGATCGGGGACTGGAACTGGGCGATCATCCCTGACGTCGGTCGGATGCGCTGGATCCGATGATTCCGGCGTACGAGAGTTCATTCCGGTCCGTATGATAGGCGGCTGCCGCGGATTCGTACTGTTGCCGCAGAACGTGGTTCCGGTGTCTGCATTTGTTGCAGGGGTGGGGACGGTCCGTATAGATACGTAGCGAGAATGCATCCGCCGAGGTGGTTTGACAAGGGAGCCCGTGGGGATACCACGCATACGGTTTGTCCACAGGGTATCAACCAAACACGGCGAGCAGCGAGGGTTCAGCGTGGACGGATGAATTAGGTGCGGAGAGGTAGTGAGAAAACTGCTCTATCCGGAATTGAGGCTGCCGGGAAGTGCAGTAAGATTTGTGTTTGCAATAGGTTGTGGTTCACGCTGCGCCTCTGCGCGGCTCTCTTTCCTCGACCGGACTCATGAAGATATGACAAGCCCTCGAGGGGTCGTAAGTATTTTATTCACAAGCGCGAAGGATCATTTTGAGTAGTACCTCAGAGTATGGTTTCCGGTACCGGGGTTGTTGGGCCGCCCGGCAAACCAGGCGTGGGAACCCCTGGTGCGGGGTCCGGAGCGTTTTGGATGGTTGCAGGGTGGTTGGCGAAGTAGATCGGAGCGATGCTCCCCATGAATCAAGATGAGCAACCTCTTCTAGAGGTCGGCGAGTTAGTCAAGCGATACAACGGTCGGCCTGTGGTCAATCGGCTGAGTTTCTGTGTGAGGCATGGTGAGATTGTCGGTTTGCTCGGGCGCAACGGAGCCGGGAAGACGACGACCTTCCGAATGACCGTCGGGATGATCGACGCCGACGAGGGCTCAGTCACGTTTGACGGCCGGGATGTAACGACTATGGCCATGTACAAGCGTACGCAGCTCGGCATGGGCTATCTCTCGCAGGAGCCGAGCGTGTTTCAGCGCCTTTCGGTTCAAGACAATCTGCTGGCGATCCTCGAGACGATGAGGGGCATGTCCCGCAAGGAGCGCCTGGAGACGGCCGCCCAACTTGTCGATCAGTTCGGGTTGCATGAACAGAAGGACCAGCTTGCTCGAACACTCTCGGGCGGAGAAAGGCGTAAGCTCGAGATAGCCCGCGCGCTGGTCACCGAACCCAAGCTAATCATGCTGGATGAGCCTTTCAGTGGCGTAGATCCCAAGGCCGTCGAGGATTTGCAGCGCGAGATCCTGCACCTCAAGAGGGAACGCGGCATCGCTATCCTACTGACAGATCACAACGTGCGGGAGACTCTCCGCGTCACGGATCGGAGCTACATCATCCATGACGGCAGAAAGTTGGCCGAGGGTGCGCCGCGGGACATCGTTCGCGATCCGCTCGTGCGCAAAGCGTATCTCGGCAGCAGCTTCCGGGGAGACGAGTTTGACTAGCCGGCATGAGGCTACGTCTTATCTTGCGAGTGGCTGACCAGTGACGGACGCAGGAACCAATAACCATTCGCACGGCCCGGGAGCATCTCCCGTTGACGGAACGACCATGAATGACGCCTTGGCTGTGTGGAAAGACGTGGATGGGCGCGAGTGGCGGATCGAGCCGGCGCCACAGCGTCTGATCGCGCGGTGTGGGGATGATTTCCTCGAACTTCCCGAGGCCTCATGGTCGCGGGATATTCACATCTCCGAGCACGGCTCCAACTTCATCATTCGGTTCGAGACCTTTGACCACGTTCTTCGATTCCTCATTACGCGTGAGGCGGCTTTACCGGTTCTGGTACATCTCCATCATGCAATCGCTCGTATGGGAAAACCGGTCGAGGCCGAGCCCCCGAGTCAGCAAGCTCGCCCATTGCTGTGGCCTAAGGTGTCATCGCTGGCGATATGGGCGGTGATCCTCTCGGCGTTCGTGTTCGTGCCGGTGCTTGGGCTACTGCCCGCGCTTGCCGCGGTGATTCTGCTCATCCTGCACCGCGTGAAGGTTCGCCGTGCGGAGGCCTGGCGTCATTCGCGCAACCTGTGCACGGTGGCGTTTGCGCTGGTGGTCATCGGCCTGCTCGTGTCCGGGCTGTCGATGTGGGGATTCTGGGCCAACGGCTGGACCGTCAGCAACGAGGCGCTGTTTCACGTATCGAAGGCGAGTGGAAGGAACTGGGGTGTGATCGCGGCCGCCATCTTCGTCGTCCTGCTTTCGCTGTCGGTCCATGAAGCGGCTCATGCCACGGCGGCGTGGTGGTTGGGCGATAGGCTTGCACGGTCGCTTGGACGGGTCACACTCAATCCGCTCGCGCACATCGACCCGTTCGGGACGGTGCTGCTGCCGCTCATTCTGGCGTTGGCGGGCGGTCCGGTCTTCGGTTACGCGCGACCGGTGCCGGTTCAGGTGGAATCCTTGCCGCGGCGTCGCCGTGCGCACATTCTCATCTCGATCGCCGGTCCGGGGTCGAACATGCTGCTTGCGGCCATCTCGTTGATGCTCCTGCTGGCGGCGGGTTGTGTGCTGCGCCTTGCGGTTCCGGAGGCGACGGTGACGAACTTCGCGGCGTTGGATTTCACGGCGCCGATCAGCGCGTCCGGGTTCGCGCTCGCCCCTGCCTTTGGGCCGCTTTGCACCATCCTGAAGCTGAGCTTCATCATCAACCTCTTCCTGGCGATGTTCAACCTGATTCCGATCCCACCACTCGACGGCTCCTGGGTGCTGGAGCACATGTTCCCCAACAGCATGGGTCGGTTGTATGCGGTCATTCGCCCGTACGGTTTTCTCATCTTCCTGGCCGTGATCTACACTGACATGATCCAATATCTAGTGATCCCAGTGGGGGGAATCCTGATCCCGGCGCTGCTGCTCCTGGCCGGTGCGACGGGGTATTGACGCAAAGGTCTTGCCGCGTGGCTGTGGGTATGGAATGGCGAGTTACGAATGTCGAATAGCGAAAATGGATGCGGATGTCGAAGGGCGAAGAAGGGTGCGTCTCCGCTACGCCTTGTCTCGATTCAGCCTTCGATATTCTGCTTTCCTGCTTTGTGTCACCACTGTGTCAGCAGTGTGGCCAGGCGAGGTGTTGCAGACGACTATTCGACTTCCCCACGGCTGAAGCCACGGGGCACCCCGCGCCGTGATGGGTAACCCGATTTGTCCGCTCCCTTACGGTCGCGGCTCTGATAGAATGCCCGCCTCTACCCGCGAAGGATCCAGCGGATCATTTCGCCTACGTTGGCGCCTTTGCCCTGCATGAGGATGCCAACGCGGAAGACACGTCCGGCAGCGAAGACGCAGATGACGGTCGTGAGAAGAACCAGAACCACGCCGAGAATCGGCTGCCACAGGGGTATACCGGGAGGAACGCACAGGCGGATGGTCATCAGCATGGGGGTGGCCGGTGGGATCAGGGAGGTCACGGTCGACAACATGGACAGGGGTTCCCTGACGACGTTGATCCAGATGAAAAGAGGTATCATGACGATGAGCATGACCGGGGTCATAAGGCTTTGTGCCTCTTTCATGTCACTCACCGCAGCCCCGATGGCGCAGAACACCGAGTCGTAGAGCAGAACGGCCATGGTCTGGAACACGACGAACCACCAGACGAGGTGCGCCGGAAAGAGCTGTCCGAAGCCGGCCTTGTGTATAGCGAAAAAGGCGCCGATCAGGTAGATCGTGGCCATGGTCAGCGAGACGCCGACGATCCCCACCAGCTTGCCCATCATCAACTCGAAGGGGGTAACGGAGCCGAGCAGCACCTCGGCGATGCGCTGCATCTTCTCCTCGAGAACGCTCTGCATTAGTGGTGATGCGGACACCATGACCACCATGAGCATGAGCATCATCAAACCCATGGGCACCAGCAGGTTGGCGACCTGGTTGGTCTCCTCGGCCTCTGTAACCCGGCCCTCTTCATCGAGCGACACGAGGCCACGGTTCGACACGTAGACCGGCTTGTTCGCCTTCGTGACGACGGCCGGCTCGATGTCAAACGCACGGAACCGCTCCTCACGAACGCGATCGTTGAGTTTCGGCCCCAGCCACCTATGGAAGTCATCGTAGGTCGGACTGTTCGAGTGATACACCACGCGGGCCTTCGTCTCGTCTTCATCGGGCTGTATCACGTCCGGGCCGACGATGACGAATGCGAAGAGGTCGCCGTTGCGAATGCGCTCCGACAGCTCGTATGCGGCACGGGCGGGGTCTTCGGCATTGATCTCGGGCTTCTCGATGACGAAGCGAGGCTTGACCTTCTTCTGCTGGTCGCCCTC
>JAUXGE010000416.1 GCA_030622435.1 Planctomycetota bacterium | reverse complement strand
CCGACGATGTGGATCGATAAGGGGCATATGTTCCCGGTGTGAGCCGGAACGGCACTACGGTGTCGCCGCGCCGCCGAACCGGCACTACGGTTTCGTCGCGCCGGGCGTCTTACCCATCTGCCCGGTGTCAACAACCGTCGCACCCTCCGGCGGCTCATAGGCGAATACTCCATCCTTGACGGGCTCGTTAGCCGTAAATTCGACTGTTTCCATCTCGGTGGAGGAGCGATCCGCCCTCGTCATGGTGCTCTTGAGCACGACGCCGTACGACTCGCTGATCCAATATGTGGCCCGGAAGCGATCGTTTTCGCCGCCGCCGATCACTTCCAGCACAACGCAGGGTTCTTGCCGGATACTCTCTCGCCCCTTCATCCGGGGCCTGCCGGAGTCCATCATATCATATACATCGCCGAGCCCCTTTCGCTCGGAAACACCGGCTTTGAACACCATAATCTTGTCGCCGACGGGCATCTGCCGCCACTCGTTCTTACCGTCGAACACTGTTACCGTCTCCACCCGGTTGACGGACTTGCTGCCCTTCCGTGACGTCTCGATGCTCACGGCTAGACGAGTTTTGCAGGATTTGCCGACCCTCTTCTCCCACAAACGACCGGACGTTTTGCGGAGCACATCGCCCTCTCGGGATGTCTTGCGCGTAACGTGGTGCAACGTTCGAACCTGCTCGCGCCGTTTCTCCAGCTTATCGATAAGATCCGATGGCAGGTCGGCCGAGACGACTGTTCCCAAAGACAGGACCACGCAAACCGCCGGGAGGAAGAGAAGACACGATCGAATTTTTTGCTTGGACATTGCCATGCTGACACTCACTCCAGTAAAGCCGGCGTCCGCGGGATTCGCCGGGCAACCCGGCCTGCTCAGAGAACCGGGAGTGGCCCCGAGGCCACGTCCCGGCGGCTCAACACCCGCCAACGTACACAACCTAAGGGTATACGATGAACCGGTCACTGACCAGATATCGGCCACCGAAGGGGTGAGATGTGGGTGGCGCCAAGCGGATCGCCAATGGGGTTAACGGATTCCGGATTCGCATGCACGGTGGATTCAAAGGAGCGTCCCAAAGGCGGTCTGCTACGTTATCCGGCAGGAAAGCCCGGATGATCCCGTCCTTGACAGCAGATCGATCCGGGGGAAAATAGCACCAGATTAGTGCTATTTCCGAGACTTCCGGTCGAAGGCTCGTACGATCGTCCACAGGTATGTATGAGCAATTGAAGGTGCCTTGCCTGGGCATCATCGAGAACATGAGCTACTACATTTGCCTCCAATGCGGGCATCGCGACGAGCTTTTCGACCACGGAGCGGCGCGGAAGATCGCGGAGGAACTCCATGTTCCGTTCCTGGGCGAGATTCCGCTCAACGCACGGATCCGCGTGCACGGTGATGCCGGCGAACCGGACAAGATGTTCACCGACGCAGGTGATGACGTCGGTGAATCGGTGCGACAGGTCGTCTCGAATGTCGCCGGACAGATCAGCGTTCGCGGCAGTGCGCGACCTATTGCCGCCACTTCGGCCGAATGAAGATGACGGCATGGTTCGGGTTCAGCTGGGGAAATCCGCGAGTTCGTCCTTACTGAGGAGCGTGGCCAACATGAATAGAGCGGTAACCGATACGATACTGAGACTCGAGCAGTTTATTCCCACAGTCGACGATGCGCTGGCCGTTCCGCACGAGGCCGGGGAGTTCATGCACGCCATGATCCTGGCGAGCGGCGCGAAGCGGGGCGTCGAGATCGGAACGAGCTACGGTTACAGCGGCTTGTGGATCGCCTCTGCACTGGCCGAAAACGGCGGCACGCTCGTGACCATCGACCATGATGCGCGAAAGAGCGAAGCGGCGCAAGCGTATTTCGAGGCGGCCGGTCTGGCGAATTGCGTGGATCTTCGCACCGGAGAGGCGTCCGACGTGATTGCCTCCTCGAGCGGTCCGATCGACTTCGTCCTCAACGATGCTGACAAGGAGAACTGCATCCGGTATGTGGAACTGCTTGCCGACAAGCTCGGCGATCGTGCCGTCGTGTTGACAGACAACACGGTCGATCTGGCTGACCAACTTGCCGACTTCGTTACGTGGGTCCGCCGGCGCGGAGATTTCTACTCGATGGGGCTGACCGTGGGTAACGGGATGGAACTGTCCGTCAGGCTATCCGCCCCGCGCGACGGTTAGCGGTCTCTTGAGAGAATCGCATTCAGCCGGCCGAGTGTAGCGCCACCCCTTGTGGGTGGCGCCATGCGGCAAATTTCGTCGCCCACAGGGTGCGACGCTACACTCTTCAACAAGTTGCTACAGGAGTAAGCCGTGAGCCGGGACAAGCACACAGTACCGAAAGTCCGTGAGTCGTTGGTGAACCGGACGAAGCGGGCACGTAAGATCGTGGCCGGGCTTCGCAGGTTGTACCCCGAGGCTGACACGGCCTTGTCACACAAAAGCCCGTTGCAGCTCCTGGTCGCCACGATCCTGTCCGCGCAGTCGACAGACGAGACGGTCAACAAGGTCACTCCGGTCCTGTTCAAGCGATTCAAGACGGCCAAGGCCCTTGCCGGTGCGCCGCGCGAAGAGGTCGAGGAGATCATCCACTCGACCGGCTTTTTCCATCAAAAGGCCAAGAGTATCCAGGGAAGCTGCCGGAAGATAGTCGAGGATTTCAACGGTAAGGTTCCCGACGCGATGGAAGGCCTTCTG
>JAUXGE010000261.1 GCA_030622435.1 Planctomycetota bacterium | reverse complement strand
TTTTCGAGTTCGTGTTCCACCCAGTCGCTGGCGACGGAAGACGCGGACAACGCGAGCACCACGACGTCGTGGAGACGGATCGCACGGTCGACCTGTTTCTCCAGGTCGCCAGCCACCATGTCATGCCGATCGAGCCAGACGTTGGCGCCATCCTCCATGAGTTTGGCGTAGAGCTTGTCGGCGAACTTCGCGTCGTCGTGCGAATACGAAATGAAGATGCCGCCAAGGAACAACGGGCCTGTGCGTGCCGCGAAGATCTTGTAGAGGAGATCGTTAGTCTGCTCCGGCGTCAGGGCCGGATCGTACAGCTTGGCCGCCTCGATTTCCCAAGGCTGAAGGCCGCAACCGCGAAGAAACTCCGCGGGAATCCGCCCTCTCGACCTGACCAACGTGTTGGTCGCGACGTTGCTCGGCCCGGTGTGGTCGATCGACTCGAGGCCTCGGACGTTCGATAGATCAAGGTCTGCGAACGTGGTGTTCCACGTCAGGGCTTTAGAGAAGTCCGAAGAGTCCAGGTTAGCACCGCCGAGGTTGGCCCAGAAGAGGTAGGCATTGCCGAGGTTGGCATTCCCGAGGTAGGCAACGCCAAGGTTGGCACTGTTGAGTATGGCATGGCTGAGGTTGGCATTCCCGAGTTCGGTATCGCTGAGGTTGGCATCGTCGAGGTTGGCATGGCTGAGCTCGGCGTGGCGGAGGTCAGCATTCCTGAGGTTGGCACGTCTGAGGTCGGCATCGCTGAGGTTGGCATAGCTGAGGTTGGCATCACTGAGGTCGGGCAGCTCCACCTTCGTCCCGGATGACTGCACGTTCCAGAGATCGACCTTCACTCGCCACTTGTTCCAGGCGGGTACGTCGGTGCGCAAGAGCTCAAGGGCCACCTCGTGGGTCATGGGCTCGGGCTGGGACGGTTCGGACGGCGACTGCTCATCGGCCATGGATGCGCCTCCCGGAAAACAAGAAACAACGATCTGTCTGCTAAACGATCATATCCAGCAAACGTCAAAACGTCCAAAAGTCGAAACGGGGGAAAACCTGAACCGCAGAGGGCAGGGAGGAATGCAGAATAGCGAATGGCCAATGATGGGCCGAGGTCCCTCCGCGATCTCTGCGATCTCGGCGGTGAAATAGAACGTCGAAACGTCGAAACGGCAGCCACTCACCAATCGCCCCTGATCGCTCAACAGACCCCTCCAGAGCGAGCGCCTGTCATGTTATTACTACAGGAGTAGAAGGGCGATGCGCAGGTGCATTTCTTCGCCAACGGCGAAGGGGGGAGGACAGACCGCCCGCCGGGTGCCACTGGTGGCTTGCCCACCAGTGCCATGTAGCGCCGGGTGCCACTGGTGGCTTGCCCACCAGTGCCATGTAGCGCCGCCCCATCGCAGCAAAGGAGCTTCCGCAATGCCTGGTGCCCCATTCATTCCGGCGCCCCAACGAAACGGAAAGCCTTCTCGTCACATCGCCGGAATGGGTGGGGGAACACCGCGCCGCCCCAGCCATTCCGAGCCGCGCGGCGCCAGCCCGCGGGCGGATACCCCGAAGCCGGAGTCCGTCATAAGTTGTTCTCTTTCAAGGACTTGGACTGCGAAACGCATCGTGAATCGCCAACTAATTGGGAGGAGAACGAAAAACGAATATACGAAACGAACCCATCTGAAAGTGTCACTGTAAGCGAGCGGCGATCCCATTCGGAACAGTCACCGTCCTTAATCCACGCGTGTTTAGCTTTAATGACCCTTCACCATCGAAGGCCATGGGACAATCCCAAGTCAACGACCAAGCGGGTTGAGCTCGTGTTGTCATTCAAAAAAGCTGCTTCGGGGCATTTCGTTCCCTCACGGTCGCGGTTCGGATGATGTAATGCCTCAGATACCGGCGGGGGGGCTGGATTCGGTGCGGCGCGGCTCGTTATCGAGCTGCGGCGTGGTCCGATCTCAATGAATCGGCATGTGTGAGCCGACGTACTAATGCACGGACGGGCGCGGTGGGTTGATCGTTCTTTCGCATCCGACGGTCCTGAAAAGGCAAGATGCCGTGAGGTGTTGGCAAGCGAGGGTTAGCAGTTGACAAAACGAGGACGACTGGCTCTCAAATTCGTCATCTGCGGATGCGCGGTTGTGGTGGCCGGCTGGCTGTCGGTGACCGAGCCGTTCATCCTTCCGGCGGATCTGCCGCCGGACATGCCCTTGGCAGCACCGCAGCGATGTATCGGCATCTTCCTCGTTTGCATGACGATGTGGTTCACGAACATCGTGCCACTGGCGGCCACTGGTCTGCTGGCGATCGCCTTGCTGCCATTACTGGGTGTGCTTCCGAAGGATCAGGCCTTCAGTCTGTTCGGAAACAGTGCCGTCTTCTTCATGCTGGGCGTCTTCCTGCTGGCAGCGGCGACAATCTCCACCGGATTGTCGAAGCGTATCACGCTGATCGCGTTGCAGCGATTCGATCGCACGCCGAGAAGGCTGGTGATCGGTGTGACGGTATCGGCTTCTTTTCTCGCGCTGTGGATGCCTGAGCACGCCGTCGCGGCCATGATGTACCCGATCGTCGTGGAAATCGTGGCCGCCCTGGGCCTGGAGCAAGGCAGTAACTATGCCAAGAAACTCTTTCTCGGTTTGGCGTGGGGGGCGATCATCGGCGGCATCGGCACGTTCCTGGGTGGAGCCAGGGCGCCGCTCGCACTGAGTCTGCTCCATGAAGCCCATCCTGAGACCAGCATCGGCTTCCTTGCCTGGGCTGCGGCAGCCATGCCTCTGGTCCTTGCCATGACTGCGATTGCCGTCTGGTTCCTGCTGCGGCGGATCCCCGACGACATCGAGGATATCAAGCCGGCTACCCGGATGCTCGACGACCGCGTGAGGAGATTGGGGCCGATGTCGAGCCGTGAGCGTCGCCTCGCCGTGCTCAACCTATTGACGATTGCCGCCTGGATTTTTCTCGGGCAAACGGTGGGGCTGGCCGTGATCGCCATGGTCTCGGCCGTGTTGTTGTTCGTGTTTCGGATCGCGGACTGGAACACCGTGCAGGGATTCGTGAATTGGGGTGTGCTGATCATGTACGGCGGCGCGGTGGCGTTGGGGCGTGCGGTCACGGAAACGCAGGCGATGAGCTGGCTGGTGGGTCAGGTTGTTGACCCCACTATGCCCGTGCTGGCCGTTGTGATGATCATGGCCGCTGCAACGATCGTTCTCACTGAGGGGATCAGCAACACCGCTGCGGTGGCAATCATGCTTCCGATCGGGTATTCCTTTGGTGAGATAGCTGGTGTGGGCCCCGCCATGATGACGCTGGCGGTGACGATACCGGCCGGGTTGGCGTTTCTGTTGCCCGTCGGCTCGCCGCCGAACGCGATCAGCTTCTCGGCCGGACATTACACCATTCGGGAGGTGGTGCAGATTGGCTGGCCGCTCAATGTGTTGGGGCTCGTGTTACTCTTTGTCGTGATCGTCGTGTGGTGGGGACCGGTGCTGAACGTGAACGCCTGGTGATATGTCGAGCAACGCTTTTACTGTCTGGTTTACAGGGATGTCAGGGTCCGGGAAGTCGACCATCGGCCGCTCCGTTGGCGATGCGCTCAGTGCGCGCGGTCTTCAGGTCGAGGTGCTCGACTCGGGGCGAATCCGTCAGCAACTGAACCGGGCCCTCGGTTTCACGCCGGAGGAGGTGAAGACGAACCTTCTGCGGCTTGGCTACGAGTGCAAGCTGCTCAACCGCAACGGCGTAACCGTGATCGTGACGGCCGTTTCTCCGTATCGCGACACTCGTGATCAGCTCCGAGAGGAAATCGAGAACTTCGTCGAGATCTACTGTCGCTGTCCGATGGAGGTCCTCATGCAGCGAGGCGCCGGCGAGCTTGTCGAAAAAGTCAAACGGGGCGAGATCTCGCATGTCGCGGGTGTGGATGCCCCGTACGAGGAACCGCTCAAGCCGGAGGTTCTGCTGAATACGGACCAGTTGAGCGTCGAGCAGGCCGTGAACAAGGCCGTTACCACCCTGGAGGTGCTCGGACGCATTGCGCGGACGGAGACGGCTGCATACACGGCGGACGAGGAGGAGATGATCCGGCAGCGGCTTCAGGATCTTGGGTACCTCTAGCAGAGCATTCAACACGATGCCCCGCCCCCCCAAGCCGGTGTCCTGACCACGGGTATCCTTGACTCTCGAAACACTTCGTGGATAGTGGGCTCGATCGTGGGTTTGGACGTTGGGTCTGTCTCCCTTGGCGTCTTGCGAGGCGCTTGTGCGGGTCGTCGATCCGACGGTGCCGGTCCACGGTTGTGTCGGGGGTGTAGCTCAGTGGTAGAGCACCGGCCTTTTAAGCCGTAGGTCCTGGGTTCGAGTCCCAGCACCCTCAGTCCTTGCAGACGGTGGCGCGCAGGCGTAGACGCTATGACTTGAACCGGCGCACTTTCTCGTCGGTTACGACCATGTCGACACGGCGGTCGAGCGGGCCTGCCGGGATCGATGAGGTGAACTGGACCTCGAAAGCCAGGCCGCAGGCGGTTTGCTTGAATTCCGGGTGTGCGAGGAAGCGATCGTAGAATCCGCGCCCGCGCCCGACACGGTTTCCGAACTCGTCAAAACCGAGGCCGGGAACGATCACCAGGTCGATCATCGAGATCGGGAAGGGGATGCCCGAGACCGGCTCGCGAATTCCCATGTCGGAAATGGTCAGGTCGTCCGTCAGGGATCGGATTTCCACGGGCAGCATCCGACGCTGACTCCAGCTTACCTTCGGTGCGAGCACGCGCTTGTGATCCTGCCAGCCTCGAAGGACGAGCGGCGAAGTGTCAACCTCTGAGGGAAGCGAGAGGAACACCATGATCACCTCAGCCTTTATGTATTCGGGCTGCTCGAAGAGGCGGTGGCATGCTCGAAGGGACCGGGTCTCGATCTCTTCAGGGGGGATGTCAGCCAAGTTGGCGCGAAGCCGTTGGCGTAGTTCTTTCTTTACAGACAAGTCGGTCGCTCGCAAGCGTTGGTTTCGTCTTACTCGTTCGCCCCTGCCTTCTTCCGTCGTACCTTTTCGAGGTATCGGCGTAGTAGTGCTTCGGCGCCACGGTCGGTGGGATTATAATAAACTTTGTCAACTCCCAGATAGTCTTGGGAGACAATCCCATCCTCTTCGTCGTGAGGATAACGATATCCTTCACCGGAGCCAAGTGCCTTGGCGCCGGAATACCCGGTCGATTTCAAATGCTTGGGTACCATCTGCGTTCGACCCGTACGGACATCCTCTGTCGCCGCCCAGATGGCCTTGGCCGCCGCGTTCGATTTCGGGGCGCAGGCAAGGTAGATCGCAGCTTGCGCCAGTGGTAGCTGGCACTCCGGCATGCCGATGAAGTTGACTGCATCAGCGGCCGCCTGGGCGAGCACGAGCCCCTGAGGATCGGCGTTGCCTATGTCCTCGGCCGCGGCGATTACGATCCGCCGGGCGATGAAACGAGGATCTTCACCCGCTTCGAGCATTCTGGCAAGCCAGTAGACGGCCGCATCCGGATCGCTCCCCCGGATGGACTTGATCATTGCGCTGATCGCGTCGTAGTGGCTGTCACCGGTTCCGTCGTACTCGATGGCCTTGCGCTGGATGGAATCCTCAGCCGTCTTCAGATCGACGACGGTCGCCCCTCGATCGCCATGCGCGCGTTCACCCTGGGAGAACACCGCGATTTCCAGGGCGGTCAAGGCACGTCGGGCGTCGCCGTCTGACGTGGTGGTCAGGTGGTCGGCTGCGTCGTCAGTCAGGGTGACCCTGTACTTTCCGAGTCCGCGGTCCACATCGGTGACGGCCCGCTCCAGGAGTGCTCGGATGTCCGTGTTCGAGAGGGGCTCAAACTGGAAGATCTGGCTCCGGGAGATCAGCGGGGAGTTGACGGCGAAGAACGGGTTCTCGGTGGTCGCGCCGATCAGGATCACCGTGCCGTTCTCGACGTCATCGAGCAGGACATCCTGCTGTGCGCGATTGAACCGGTGCAGCTCATCGACGAAGAGAATCGTCCGTTGCCCGCCTGTTTCGAGCCGGTCTCGCGCGGCCGAGAGGATCGCCCGAATCTCCTTCACCCCGATGGCGGCTGCGTTGACCTGCTCGAAATGGGCGCGGCTCATCTCGGCTATGATCATGGCCAGGGTGGTCTTGCCGGTGCCGGGCGGTCCGTAGAACAACGCGCTGGTGATCCGATCCGCCTCGATGGTCCGCCTGAGCAGCTTGCCCTCTCCGATGAAGCTTTGCTGCCCGACGAACTCGTCCAGGGTGCGAGGGCGCATCCTCACGGCCAAGGGCTCGACACGGCTTCGGTTGGCTTGGCGTTGGTCGGCAAACAGGTCCACGGGAACAGTCTCCCTCAGCTGGATTATACGGGCAGAGGGGTCTCGCGTCGTGCACAATTGGTGGGCTGTTTGGTGAAGCCCGCGCAGACGGCAGCCGGTCAGACTGCTTTGGAGCCGGTCGATACGCCGGAGATCGGCTGGCTGATTCGGTTTTGCCCCCGGCTCGAGCCGGTGGTATGATCCCGGGCCGGTTGGCGCGGACCGGTCATGTGAAATACAGGCGCGGAGAGGGTATCAGCTTGCGAGACTCACGCAGGAGGAATCAGCCCGGGCTACGAGGCCTCGTAGTGGTGTCTTTGACGGTGGTGCTGTGGGCGCCGGTTGTGCGCCTCGCCGCACAAGAGGAGCCTGCCGGGACGATCAGCGAGGTGGAGTTCATCGGGCTGGATCGCACGGACGAGGTTTATGTGCGCGACGTCGTTCGTGTCAAGGTCGGGGATCGCTTTGAGGTCGCATCGCTGGAGGCCGCGGTTGCCCGACTGCTTCGGACCGGTCGGTTCTTCTCGGCGTCATACGATACGCAACCCGGGGACGGGGGTGTGCGTGTTGTCTTT
>JAUXGE010000386.1 GCA_030622435.1 Planctomycetota bacterium | reverse complement strand
GATGCCTCTCTCGCAGGAAGCGAAGCTCGTCGAGGATCGAAAGAGACGGGTTCGACGCACGGCTGTCAGTGCCGATACACACGTTGACACCGGCTGCCAGCATGTCGCGGAAGCGGTGCGGCGAATGTCCGAAGGCGTGATGCGTTCGAGGGCAGTAAGCCACGCTCGCGCCGGACTTGGCGATAAGGCCGATGTCGGTGTCCGTGACGTAGTTGGCATGTGCAATCACGGTGCGTGGTCTGAGCAGGCCGGTTCGTTCGGCCAGTTCAACCGGCCCGCAACCGCTTGCGGGGATCGACGCATCCCAGACTCCGAGGTTGCGAAGGTAGTCCGCCAGGGGCCCGTCACCTGATCGAGTGAATCGATCCTCATGGGGTGACTCGGCCAAGTGGATGCACAAGGGAAGACCATGGGTACGCGCGGTCTCGGCGCACGCCCGCATCGCATCAGGCTCGACGGTGTACGCAGCGTGCGGCGAGACACCGATTAGAAGCCGCTCCGTCTGTCCGTGCGTGGCTGTGGCCGCTTCAAGCCGTTCACTGAGCAGATGCCTCCGCGAGCCGATCGCGATCACCTCGCCGAACGAAACGCCGTGCATCTGCGAAGTCGATAGCGCCTCGCGCGTCCACTGTGGTGACGCGGTGATGTCACCGACTGTTGTAACGCCGGCCCTGATCGAACTCATCAAACCCGTGCGCATGGCCTGATGCACCTGCACACGCGAGTCGGATGCGGCACTTCGCGCCGCCATCAGCCGGCGAAGCCAGTCGACAAAATCGGGGCATGGCTGGACATGTCCGGCGAACGCCGTCAGTTCGAGATGTGTGTGGGCGTTGACGAAACCGGGACAGATCACCGCATCGCCAAAGTCGGTAACCGGTGGACCGCTCATTTCTCTTGCGGGACCGACCGCCGCGATGCGGCCATCCTCGACAGCAACCGCACCGTTTTCGATGACCTCTCCGTCAACCGGTATTATGTACTTCGCCTCGAGAATCATGGCAAAACGACCACGCCAGGACATTTAGCCGGGTAGTACGCTGCAAATCGTGTCTTAATCACTCGCATCATCGACATCGGGGGACTCACTCCGCAAGCGCTCCGGATCATCCCGGACGGCCGTACTTGTCGCAGTCACGTCTATGAACGGCTCAGGCTCCGACTCGCCCGGCCGCATGACGACGATACGCTTCTTGAACGCGCGACTGAGCCTCGTTCGAACCCAGACTCGGATCGGCGGGATCAGCAGGGCGAAGCCGCACAGATCCGTGAGGACTCCGGGAGTAACCAGGACGGCGCCGGCCGCGAGGATTAGAACGCCGTCGATCACGGAGCCTGCGGGGGGAACGCCCGACTCGAGATCCTTCTGAATCCGTGCGAGCGTCTTGAGACCTTCGCGGCGAGCCAGCCACGCTCCCAGGACACCCGTCAGAACCACCAGCCCGATCGTGCCCTGCCAGCCGAGCCATTCGGCGAGGCGCAGCAGAATCATCAGCTCCACGAAGGGAACGACCGTCAGTAGTAGAAGGAGTCGCAAGAACACGATACGAGCTTCCCGGAACCAGGTCCCAATCAGGCTGCCAACAGCCCGCTAACGGATTGCTGACAGGGCGTTAGCGCGTTCTCGGGTCTTTCGGAGCGGGTGTAGCGCCGTCCCTTGTGGGCGGCGCCCACTCGCAATTCACGTCACCCACAAGGGGTGACGCTACATGAAAACCGAGAATGCTCTAGACCAAGGTGCGGCACGGGCTTCCTACACTGCCTCCGTCGGCTGAGACCCGGTGCCACACCATCAGGCTGCGAGCCTATCGCACACGACCGATCGCGTCTACCGTCTGGTCAATTCACAGACATGGAAAGATGCGAAGCAGTCGCCAAGAGACGGAACCGAAAGCAGCAGACGCGTGGCTCGACGGAGCAGGGAACCACTGAACCCGTGAGTCTCTCGCCTTGCGATGACAAGGCGCGACTTGTGTGCCATTCGCTCGAACGTGCGACGTGTCAGCCGGTTCAGGAAGGGATGGAAGCTGTGAGTCTCCCTCCACTTGTTGGGCTTTTTGAGCCCTGTCTTCGGATCCCGGTCCCACATGCGCGGAGCGAAGTCGGGGTCGTCATAGAGCCGGGCGCACGTGGCGAAGAGCGTCCGCTCGGAGAACAACAGGTGGACCCACGGCAGAGGAATGAGCGACTCGATGTGATGTCCATAGGGCCCGCGCCACGGTGACCACCAGATCCAGACCCGACCGCCGGGGCGCAGCACTCGTCGCCATTCGCGCAGAATAGCCTCCAGGTCCATGATATGCTCGAGGACGTCGAAGCAGCAGATCAGGTCGATGCTCGTGTCATCGAGGGGCAGCCGATCAGGTCGCTCGTTGCAGGCGAATCGTGGCCGGGAGGCTTCCGGCGCCTCGTCGTCCGATGTTGCTTCAATGGCGCGGGAGATCGCCTCCGCCGACTTGTCCACTCCCGTCAGACTTCCCGGGTCACAACGAGCCAGCACGGAACACAACTCCCCCGTGCCGCAGCCGAAATCGAGTACATCACGCCCTGATACTCCAGTGACATCGAAATGGTCATGAAGCTGTTGCTCCAACTCGCGATGGCGCCAAGTGCGGTAGTTCGTGCGGTCGGTCGTCCGCGACAGATCGGCAGCGGAGTGGACCGCCGACCTCCGTCGAGCCCAACGTGCCAAGTGGTAGAGCAGCCGCACAGATCCAACCGGGTCGCGGTTGCACCCCTTCCTGCTCACGGTTTCGGTCACCGTCGCGGTCGATGCCGTGTTCAAGACACCATTCCTCTGTCGGTAGCTCGCTCAGTGCGTGTGTGAAGAGTCTTATCCGAACCGCGCCCGTCAGGAAGCGGCCCGGATCAATCCTCCGAGAACCGCTCCCTCACGCTCGCGTCTCGGTTCAATCTGGTACGCTCTCACAGACGCTCTTAGTCTCGGTACTAATGAGACACGGCACTGGGATCAGGTGCCGATCGTCCTGCCGCGCGCCGTGATGGTCCGCTCCGATAATATCGGCGATGGAACTCGCGTGGTTTCACAATCGTGCGCAATGGTGACGGTCATTCCCGACCTTGACGATTGTCGTTCCGGGGCAAGCGGGCAGTTCATCTACCTATTGCACTATCCGACGTGCATGCTCGAAACAAGGAAATCGCCGTCCCCCAACAGCCGATAACCAAGTGATGGTATGTTCGCATACAAAGACAGAGTGTGGCTGCGCGCCTGCCGAGAAGGCCAATCACCGGCTTCAAAGATGGAAGCTCGTGCTCTTCGCCGGTGTGATCCTCGTTGGCCTGGCCGGGTTTGCCGAGACTCTTGCTCGTGCCGTCGACGCATGGACCTACGTGTCGGTCGATGAACTGCGCCGGGTGTACGGGGAGCGGCGTGGCTGGCGCCTGGGGCAGTCTTGGCCGCTCCAGCGCGGAGACTACCCCTACCTCCCATACGTGCCCAATCCGGAGCATCCGGAGGTCAACTCGCTGGGATTTCGAGGCAAGTCATTCTCGCTTATCAAGCCGAAGGACACGTACCGAATCTTCTGCCTGGGTGGATCGACAACGTGGAACGGCTATCCGACCCACCTCGAGAAAGCGCTTCTCGACGACTTCGCAAAGCAGGGTCTCACGCTGGAGGTCATCAACGCGGGGAACCAGTGTTGGAGCACCATGGAGTCGCTGATCAGCTTCATCACGCGTTGCCTCCCGTTGGAACCCGACGCCATCGTTGTGTATCACGCAGTAAACGACGCAGTGTTCGCGTTCGGTGAGACCACATCGCCAGATTACTCGCACCTTCGAAAACGCTTCGAGCGTGATCCTCCCCTGTTCTGGGACCACCTGCCCGAGTTCCTCGACAACTCGGCCGCCTTCGTGGGATTCCGTTCTGTTTTCGAGCGAAAAGTGGGCACGCGCGGAATACCCGTAACGATCACGCGTGATATCGAACCCGGCCAGCCGCGACCGTACCACGGCATGGAGCCGTTCAGCGAGAACCTCTACACATTGGTCTCCGTCGCCCGCGAT
>JAUXGE010000253.1 GCA_030622435.1 Planctomycetota bacterium | reverse complement strand
GTGCGAGCCGCTGCTGGCTTGCTGCATGCCGGATGGCTCCTGCGCCGATCTGAGCCACACGGATTGCGTGTTGGCCGGTGGTGATCCGCAAGGCCCCGGCACCGATTGCACTACCGCGGTGTGCAGTCCGTTGAAGTGGGCGCAGCCGCCGACGTTCAGCCCGCTCAACCCGGTACCTGAGTGCTTCTGGGGCTGGGACGAGGTGTCGATCTACCAGTACGGGCAAATCGTGGCCGATGACTTCCTTTGCGAGGATCCGAAACCAATCACCGACATCCACTGGTGGGGTTCCTACCCGGGTTACGACGACCTAGAACCGCCGGGCTTCGGGCCGCCGATGTTCCGGATCCACATCTGGACGGATGTGCCGGCCGGCGTCGACACGCCTTGGAGCCATCCCGGCATGGTGCTCTGGGAGTGGATTGTGGCTCGTGAGGAGCTGAACGAGCGGCCGGTGGGGTGCGATTTCTACCCGGGCACGATGTTCGCCCCGGATACGTGCTTCCGGTACGACTTCGACATCCCAGAGGCCGAGTGGTTCCACCAGGAAGGCGGTGCGAACATCTACTGGATCAGCATCGCGGGCTACTGGCCCATGAGCGACGAAGGACGGGGTGTCCCGCCATGGGGTTGGAAGACACGGCAGCACTTCTTCAACGATGATGCCGTGCGCATCTTCCTCCCGGCGGATCCGATCCCCGGCTCGATGTTCATGGAAGGCGTCCCGATCGAGGACCCACCGGAGACCTCGTGGGATATGGCGTTTGTGCTGACGACCAAGGGTGCCGACCCGCCGACGATTCCGGGTGGCGAGCCGGGTTACGACAAGATCCGGTACATTTCGTTCGAGCCGGCCAATGCCGGGAAGCAGACGGCGCTTCGGGTGACGTTGACGACGATGCCGCCGCCGTACGCCGGCTTCAGTGGCCAGCAGATGTGGGTCGGAGATGCCCTCGAGAAGTGTGAGAACGGCGGTGTGAACAGTCCGCCTTGTCCACCCGTTCCGTTGCTTCCGGCCAGCTACCAGTCGGCGAACCTGCAATGTACGCCGTACTGCATGGACTTCGGGTCGGTCGGCGCTCTTCACGTGACCGACGACGAGATCATTCCGAACGCGGTCTATGACGTTCAGGCCATTGACTGCAATGCGGACTTCGGCGTCGAGGCAAACTACTCGGATCCGCTCACGATCGGCACTAGCGTATGGGCCGATCTGGTCAAGGACTGCACGACAATTCCATGTGGGCCGCCGGACGGCAGCACGGGCATCGTGGACGTGACGGCCATTCTCGACAAGTTCAAGAACCTGCCGGGTGCGGTAATGAAGTCGCGGGCTGACATCGATCCGAACCTGCCGGATTGGCTGGTGAACATCACGGACGTGACGTTTTGCCTGGATGCGTTCCTCGGCTTCACCTACCCGCCGCCCGGTTGGACCGGTCCGGGTGGATGTCGGTGAGCGTGTGTTCTTCAAACGCGGGCAGACATCAGCCGCCCGCAGTGTGAGAAGTGATAGAGGCGCTGAACGGCGCCGATAAGCACATTGTCAATTTGGCGTGGGGCAACCCTCGAAAGGGGTTGCCCCACGTAGTGCGCGGAGGGGCGCAGAGACTATGGAGAGAATCGGATCACTGATCGCCGTCGTTCTTTTCGCATCATGCCCTCTCTATGCACAGTCGATTTATAGCGGTGTTCCGGACTGGGTTTCCAACGATACGCCCATCAGTACCGGCGGTGCCCTGGTGGATGTGGATCGGGACGGCTGGCTGGATCTCGTCGTTGCCAACGGTAACGACATTCTCCGCGAGGAGCTCGCGGTCTACTACAACCGGGGCGACGGCACGCTTCCCCTGACGCCCGATTGGCTCTCCGACGATCAGGAATACAACGGACACATCAGCATCGCCGACGTCAACGGTGACGGGTGGCCGGATGTCGCCGTCGGGCTGACGATGGCCGACACGGGAACTCCCACTGCCCGTGTCTACCTGAACAACTCGGGGACGTTCTCCGGCTTACCGGATTGGCAGTCACCGGACGAACTCGCGGCGTTTCATGTGGCTTTCGGTGATGTCAACGGTGACGGCCGGCCCGATCTGGCCGTGGGGACCGGATGGCCTTATTCAAGGGGCATCCCTTGGGCCAACCACATCTACATCAACGTAAACGGCACGCTGGAATCGACGCCATCCTGGGTATCCGATGACACTTACGACTACGGCGACATTTTCTTCTGTGACGCCGATCGTGACGGTTGGCTGGATCTTGTCGGTGTCGGTGAGGCGAACGACACATGGATATATCTCAACAACGAAGGCACACTCGCCACGACGGCCACGTGGCACACGACCGATAACCCGGGTCAGTTTGCACTCATGGGGACGTACGGTGACGTCAACGGAGACGGCTGGACTGATTTGTTCCTGACGGACAACACGCAGCTTGCCGCAAGGGGCGGATACCCGGGAAAACTGAGCGCACCCGTTCATACCACCCTCGACAGGGCGGCAGGAAGCGGGGACATTCGCCGTTACGACGGTCTTGTCGGCGGGTTGTTCACGACGACGCCCACATGGACGTATCATGAAGGTTACGGGTCCGCCGTTGCCCTGGCGGACCTCGATGGCGACGGTGACCTGGATCTGCTAACGGGAGCCTGGTGGGGATACGTCCATTACTTCCTTAACGATAGCGGTGTATACCATTCTGCACCGGACTGGGCGTCGAGCAGCGGCGACACCGTCGTGGAGGCGATTGTCCTCGGTGATGTGAACAACGACGGGCTGGTGGCCGAGACGGAGTCCTTCGACGTCACATTCACACCGGGGAGGCACCTGTTCCAGCTTTCCCACCAGCCTCTCCAAACGATCGAATCCATTCGTGTGGACGGTGTCGCGTTGAATCCTGACGAATTCACCTACGACGCCGTCCACGGCTGGGTCAGCGTCGGATCCTCCCCGACCGCAACAGTGAGTATCGACTACACATACTCGATCCGACTGGACATGGCCGTGACGGATTGGGACGGTAGTCAAGGGAACCAACTGTTCTATCAAAGAGATTCGACGTGCGAGCCGGCTACCTCGCCTGATCCGGAGCCGGAGAACATCGAGAAGAACCGGTATATCTCGCTGTTGCCTGCGAACTCCGGCAGGCAGACGGCGCTGCGAGTGACGCTGGCTGACCTTCCGGCTCCGTATGACGCCTTCGACGGTACGAGGATGTGGATCACCTCCCCGGAGGACATCTGTGAAAATGCCGGACAGAGTGAGCCGCCTCCGGAAGGATGCGGTCCCGCGCCAGGCGCACCCGGGCTTACCTACCGGACCGCCGGACTCCAGTGCACGCCGCATTGTATGGACTGGGGCGCTGCGGGTTTGATCCACGTAGCTGATGACGAGATCATCCCCGGCGCCGCTTATGACGTCCGGGCAGTCGACTGTAACTGCGATCTCGAGAACGAGGCGAATTTCTCGACTCAGCTGCGAATCACGACGAGCCGTTGGGCGGATCTGGTTTCGGACTGCTCGACTGTGCCATGTGGTCCGCCGGACGGCGCCGTGAATGTGACAACCGATGTCACTGCGGTTCTCGACAAGTTCAAGAACCTTCCAGGTGCCGTTATCAAGTCACGGGCCGACCTCGAGCCGAATCAACCGGACCGATTGGTCAACATCACGGATGTGACTCGATGCCTGGACGCTTTCCTCGGGTTCGTGTACCCACCATCCGACTGGCCGGGTCCCGGTGGATGCCCGCCGGAACAGGCGGAACGAACCCGTTGAGACTCGGCTCGAGCAGCACCCTGCAAACCACCGTTGGAGGGTGGTGCGAGGGGGGGGGTGGCATACCGGGTATAAGCTGCAAGCCTTCACCCTACGGGCACGGATTGCCCCAGGAAGGGGGTACTCATCGGACAGGTCTGGGGAGCGGTTCCCCGCCAAACCGTCGAATCAGCACCGAGGGGGCGGTATCGCTCCCGGGAAAGACGATTCGCACGCAAGTGGACCTTGTGTTCTAAGGACCGGTGGTTTGGGAGCCGAAAGAAACAACAAGGAGCGTCTATCGTCGGTTTTGTATCGGGTTTGTAAGCAGCGATCTTGCACGAGGGAAAGGCGTTGTGGTACAAATGGTGTGCGAGGGATCTGTGTTATGTCTGACCGCGCAGGTCTTGGAACGGGGCGTTCCTGGGGAAGAAGCGGAGCGCATATCGAGAATTACAGGTTGATCGTGAATCAATGCCGGCTGGGTCAGTGCAACCCGACCCGGTGTAGGGGTTTATGAATCTCGGAAAGGAATCGTACGATGCGAAAGATCACGGCTTGGGTAACAGTGGCTTGTGTCGGTTGGTGCATGATCGGGCTCGGGTCCGCTCAGGCGGACGACCTCCGGTCGGCAAAGCGGAGCGGCGTCAGCGTGCGGTGGGCATCTACCACGCCGGTGGCGGGCTACGAGGCGATGATGCTCGATGGGAACAAGACGATATACGTTGCGAAGATTGCGACGTTGTCGGGTCGGGAGATCAGGGAGGCCAGGGCAATCGAGTCGCGCACCGGCAAGGACGTCGTGTTGAGCATGACCGGTCCGGCGACCACCCGTTTCAACGAGCAGTGGAAGAAGCACCGAGGCGATTCGGTGGCAGTAGTCTCGGGTGGACGGCTGCTGGCGGTCGGTGCGGTGTCGTTCAACGCTGCGTCGAATTCCTTTCTCATGTCGGGGCTGTCGTCGCCCCATGCGATGCGCGTGACGCAGCTTTGGGGTGAGGCGAAGCCGGTAGCCGGCGGTCCGACGATCACGGTGGTTGCGTCCCAGCGGAGGATCGCCCCCGGCGGAACGGTGGTCGTGGACGTCTTCATCAGCGGTGTACCGGACCTTCGGGTATACCAGGTGACGCTTGCCGTTGACGGTGGAACGACCGGCACCCTGGCACGCCGGCAGGCGGTCGTGGACACGTCCCGCTCGGACTACGTGTTCCGGAATCAGCAGAAGTTGGATGCGGCGGATCAGACCATGGGCCGGCTCGGCGGGATCCTGTTCGGCAAGGGCGTCAAAGCGATCCAGAAGTCCTACGTTGGCAGCTACACTTTTGCGGCTTCACCGGACGCATCGGGTGAGTTTACCTTCAAGGCGCGGGTGGACTCCTCGTCGATTCTGATGGATTCGAACAACCGTCAGTTCGGATTCGTCTCCAACCCGGCCACGATCAAGGTTGGTTCGGTGGACCGAATCCGGCCTAGGGACAAGTAAACCGAGAGACGGCGGTAGACCGGGGAAGCGGGTAATGCGCGGGCATCATGCCCATATTCCCGCTGAACCGTTTCCGGTGTGCCGGTAGTAGACCGAAACAATCTCGGATTCTGTTGAGATGAGGTGGCGCCGCCCACAGGGGTGGCGCCCTCTTTTTGCGCACATGGTGGTCACGTGGTGTGAGGGTACGGGGAAACAGGTTGTGCTCCGGTGGTGGTCCGGCGATTCCTATGCGATGGTCTGGACGGCGCGCCGCACGGTGGCCGTTCGTTCGGCACCTTGTTGCCCGATGCCGTATTGAAGCACCTGCCCGGCGCTTTCCGGGATGTTGCCAAGGTGGCGTTGCACTGCGAGGCTGTCGATCTCCTCGTTCTCGCTGGGCAGCTCGCACTCATCGAACCCGCCGAAGATCGTGAATGAGGCCACCGCCCCCGGGCTGTGCCCCAGCTCCACCATGGAACGCTCCCAATCGGCCGGGGCGAGCAGCCCGCTGTTGATCATCTCTCGAAGATCGATGAACTCCTCGGCAAGTGTTGGTGCCTTGGTCCCGGCGGCTCCAAACAGCGTCAGGAAGAAAGGCTTGTTCTCCACGTGGAGTTCACGCCCGGTCTGACGCTTGGCGAAAAGCTGCCGGGCGATCGTAGGGCGTTTCAGCTCGCAGCCGCCGAACACGGTCAGGTAGAACCGCTTCTGAGGCTGCAGGTGCCCCTCATGTCCCCCGAAGATGGTTACGTGAATCATGGCATAGCCTCACAAAAGCATTGATTGTCGACAACTCGAAGGTCGGAGAGGTATTCGTCGAGGCGACGCGATTATTCCAAGTCCGAACGATCGCAATCGGGCGCCACAGTGGTTCAAGCCGCCACGTGTCGATTGCTCCGAGCCTGAACGAGCCGACATCACGCCCCATCTTGCTTCATCATACCGCGAGTTTGGAGTTCCCTCATAACAACTTATTCGAGGGCATGTCAATGCATTCTGTTGTGGCATGCTATAATGGGGTCGAGGTGTGCAATGCGCGATGCAGATTTCTCATGGCTGTCCGATCATTCTCCGGAACTGTCCGAGCAGTACGCCGGCCGCTGGATCGCGGTCCGTGATGGAAAGGTCGTCGGCGTCGGCGAGACAGCCGTCGAGGCGGCGGAGCGGGCTCGCGAGAAGGTCGCTGACGGCGAGTTCATCCTCGAGGCGATCGATGCCGAGGCGGACGTGATCTATGGCTGTTCATAAGTGGCGGCGTCGGCCCACGAAGCACTTCGGGGATGTCTGGGTTCCGTTCGCCCAGATCGAAATCCAGGGGACGAATGGGAAGTTCCAAGCCTTCTCGGTTCAGGTTGACTCAGGGGCGGTTGTATCCCTCCTGCGACGGTCCGTTGCTGATCTGCTCGGGCTCGAGTTGGAGATGGGTAGACGCATCGAAGTCGCCAGCGTCGGGGGCGCGACCACAGTAGCTCACGTTCATGAGGTGCAGACCCGCTTTGCCGAGAGAATCGCATACCCTGTGCCGTTCGCCATTGCGACCACAGAGCAAGTCCCGAACCTCCTAGGGCGTCTGAAGGTCTTTGACTATCTCCAGGTCGATTTCGACAGCACGCTCGAAGAGACGAGGATCGCAGCCCCTTGGCTCAAGCCCGAAGATCGACGGATTTGGGAATTCCTGATAGACACGGAAAAGCACATCCTTGCACGGTGGATGGAGATGGACCTGCCTCAGGTTACACGCGACGTAGCATGCCGCTTCATAAACCGTTCTGCACAGGTGATGGCCAGCGCCG
>JAUXGE010000214.1 GCA_030622435.1 Planctomycetota bacterium | reverse complement strand
TTGCCCCCGGCTACTATAGAGCAGGCCTTCAGCCTGCGACCCCCCCCTGCCGATTCTGTCACGAACCCGCGGAATGTCGACCTGCCGATTCCCGGCGGCGGTTGAACCTCCCGTCGTGGCCGAGAGAACCACCTGCCCTACGGTTCTTGGCGTCAGCAGATTCTGTCACTCACCCCTGCTTCCTCGAGCTTCCTCGCAAGGATGGCGGTTGTTCCGTGTGGGCGGTATCCTGACATGAGTTGGCGTAAGGTGTCGGCGCGGTCCTTTGTCCGGCGGCGTTCCGCGCCTGGTGTTTGTGGATCGCCTTGGAAGACCGTTGACTGAGATACAGTACGGGCCGGCGTTCTGTCACCGCCGGGTTGGCGGATTGCCGCGAGACACGCTCGAGCCCGCTCTCGGTACCCGGTGAGACCGGTTTGTTCCTCGGAGTGGACTGTGGCATGGATCCCACCGCCTCGGTGTTTGGGCTTCGTCCTGGATGGTGTAGCCCAGCCGTCCTCGGCTGGGGTCCACGGTTGAGGGGGGTTGCTGGTTCACGGCCGAGCCCAGCTGTGCTGCGGGCCATTGTGGTTTGTCAGGGGATGGATGATTCACGTTGAGTCGGCGCAATCCATCGAATCGAGACGACCGGCACCCGGAACCTTCGCACTCGGCGGCTGAACCGGGCTTCGTTGTCGAAGCGCACGGGACGATGTTATTGTTGTGGATCTCGTCCCTGGTGCTGATGAGCCTGATGTTCGCGCCGATCGGGCTCTGGCCACTGTCGTTTGTGTGCCTTGTCCCGTGGCTGGTCCTCGTCGGCGCTTCGAGCCAGGCCCCGCGCGTGTACTTCCACAGCTTCGTGTTTGGGCTGGCGTTTTTCCTGATCAACATGCGTTGGATGTACGAGGCCACAGGTCTCGGCTACCTGGCACTCACCGTCTATCAAGCGGCATACATTCCTTTTGTGGCGATCCCACTACGGCACGTGGTCAGGCGGCGGGGCTGGCCGCTCGCGATGACCCTGCCGTTCGTGTGGACCGGCTGCGAGATGTTGCGGGCCGTCGTGATCTCCGGTTTTCCCTGGTTCTACCTTTCGCACAGCCTGCACGGTGTGCTGACTCTCATCCAGGTGAGCGATCTGGTCGGTGCGTACGGTGTGACGTTCATGGTGGCGGCCGTGAACGGCGCGATCGCCGATCTGGTCTTTGCGACGATGGCGGCGCGCCGCACGGGGCAGCGTGGTGTTTGTTTTCGAGGTGCGCGGGGGAGTCTGATCTTCGCGTGCGTGCTGGTCGTGGGGGTGGTGGTCTACGGGCAGGTTCAGTTGCGCCGCGGCACGACTGAGGACGGGCCGAAGGTTGCGGTGATTCAGGGCGATTTCATCAATTCGGTCTACGCGGATCGGGCGACTGGTCACGACCGTGCCAGCGAGCGGGACAAACTCCTGATCTACCTTTCGATGATCGATGCCGCGGCGGCGGAGCAGCCCGATATGTACGTGTTGCCCGAGACGCCGTGGTTCATGTACCTCAACCCCGAGTGGCGCGAACTGGATTCGTTTTCGCGCGTGAGTTTTGAGGAGTTGCAGCGTCGAGCGACGCGTGATCAGGCCGTCCTCGTGACGGGAAGTGCCACGCACATTCCCACGCCGTATGACTTGCTGGCGGAGGAGCGGCGGCACAACTCGGCCACGGTTTTTCACCCGGACGGCTCTGAGCCGGGGCGTTATGACAAGATCCACCTCGTCTACTTCGGCGAGGTCGTGCCGTTTCGCTTCGGTCGGTTCCGTTTCCTGTATTTCTGGCTCAACCGGATCATGCCGTTCAGCGGGCCGGATGGGGATTACGAGTATTCGGTCTTTCGCGGCGAGTCGTTTCGTCGGTTTCCCTTCGAAGCCCGGTCGCGGGGTGGTAAGCTGTTCCGATTCGGCATCCCGATCTGCTACGAGGACGTGATGCCTTACGTCAGCCGTGAGTTCGCATGCGGCGCGTCGAACGAGAAGAAGGCGGACTTCCTCGTGAACATCAGCAACGACGGCTGGTTTGGACGTGGTATCCGTGGGGAGAGGCCGCAGCAGTGGCAGCACCTGGCTATCTGTGTGTTCAGGGCGGTCGAGAATCGGGTGGGGGTGGCGCGCGCGGTCAACACGGGTATCAGCGGTTTCATTCAGCCCTCAGGTCGGGTGCACGACGTGGTACACGGGGATCCAGATTCGCCGTGGCCTGGGGAGTGTGGTTTCTCGGTGGCGCACGTCGGAGTCGATTCACGGCTTACCCTTTATTCGCGTTATGGCGATTGGTTTGCCTGGGGTTGCGCGTTTCTGTGGTTGCTGTTGTTCGTGGATTACTGGATTCACCGCGTGCGGACGCGCATCGAGGAGTGAGGTTGGGTTCATGGCGACGATCCGCGGTATGATTCGATTGTCCGGTTGTTCTCTGCTTGCAGTTTTGGTGGGCTGTGCGAGTCCGCAGCCGGTGGGGAAAAGTGTCAACCGAGTGACGCTGAAGCGTCGCGCGCTGGCTTGCCTCGAGGCTGCAATCGTGTACGAGGCGAACCCGGTGGTTCGCGTGGAGGCGGTCGAGTCGCTGGAGTCCAGTGGATGCCCCAATGGTGCTGCCTGGATACGTAACGCTCTTTTGGACGAGCATCCGGCCGTGCGGTTTGCGGCTTGCGTGGCGGTCGGGCGGCTGGGAGACGATGTGGCCGGGAGTGCGGTGCGGAAGTGTCTGGCGGACGAGGATGCGAGCGTGCGGGTCGCGGCCCTGTTCGCACAGCACCGTCTGGGGGATCATGCGGGAACGGGGCGTATCCCGACGTATCTGCTTTATCACGACGACGTGTCCGTCCGCCGCAACGCCGCTCTGCTTCTGGGGCTGCTCGATGAACCCGACGCCGTCAAAGTGCTGGCACGAGCGATGGGGGATCAGGACGCCGGTGTTCGGCATCACGCGCTCGAGGGGATGGCCAGATATGGCACTCCGGAGGCCAAGCAGGAACTCGTGTTCATGACGAATGCGGGAGTCGGCTCCGAAGAGGTCTTCGCCATTAACGCCCTGGCGGAGACGGGCGACCCGATTTACGAAGATACGTTCCGGTACAAGCTCGCCACGGCCTCACACCTGGAGACCCGGTTGGCGGCCGCCCGTGCACTGGGGCGGTTTGGTTCGGATGACGGTCTCGGTCCGGCGCTCGAGGCGCTCGACTCTCGCCGGCGGCTGATTGGCGATCGGAATGATCCGCCCGAGGGGCAGGTTCTTCGCGCGCGTCAGATGGCGGCCGCGGCGCTCGGGGCGATCGGATCGACCGAGGCGCTGCCGGCGCTGGCACATATGATGGAGGATTCGGCCGACCCGCGCGTTCAAGTTTCCGCGGCGAAGGCGATTCTGGAGATTCTGTCGGCGCATCGATCCGAGGGTCTGCCGTTCGGCAAGGTGAACAGGGGGAGGTGACGAGCCTGCGATGCGTTGGTTTCCATTCGCCCTATTGATCGGCGTGCTTCTGATCTTGCAGTCGGTTGTGGCTCCGCGCCTCGAGGTGTTCGGCGCGAGGCCCGACTGGGTGCTCGTTGTTGTCGTGTTCCTGGCGATGCATGCTGCGCCACGCGATGCGATTCTCGGTTCGTGGGTGATCGGGTTGAGTGCCGATCTCATGACGATCGAGCGGCTGGGGTTACTGGCGGTGAGCTATGGTGTGGCGGCGATGGCGATTGCGTCGGTCAGGGACTACCTCTTCCGTCGCCGTGCGATGACGCAGTTCGTCGCGACGCTGGTGATGTGTGTGCTCGTGCGGTTGGCATGGACCGTGTACGTTCGCATGGTGTATGATCCGGGTGATGGTATTTTCGTGTCGCTTGGGGCGGACGTCGTGTTGGCTTCGGTCTACACGGCGGCTTGGGCGCCGATCGTGCATCCGGGGTTGCTCCGCCTGTCCCGGTCCTTCGGGATGCCCCAGCCGCGATACACGTACAGCGGGTAGCTCCGCAGGGACCATCGCCCGTGTTTGAGCGACGCCTCAAAGTCATGCTCGGTTTGCTCGTTGCGGCGCTGTTCGTCGTGATCCTGCGACTGGCGCAGCTCCAGCTTGTCGAAGGTTCCCATTACCGCCGCCGTGCCGAGCAATCGCTGATTCTCAGGCCTAGGCAGACCCCCTTCGTTCGCGGTTCGATTCTCGACAGGACGGGAGAAGTACTCGCGAGTGACGAGGCCTGCTGGAACGTGTCCGTCGACTTCCGTGTGTTCGCCGCGGACATCGGGAATGATCCGGTTTCGATCCGTCGTCTGGCCAGGCAATGGAGGCGTGCGAGAGAATACTCTGCCTCGATCCCCGATGAAGAGATAGAGCAGGGGCTACGCCGCGAGATTGCGGACATGTGGTGGGAGATAGGCAGTTTCGCTGCCGGTCGTCTACGGCCTGCCTCTTGGGAGGATCCGCGAGAGCGGGCGATTGATGTTTACGATCAAGTCACGCGGATCCGGCGGGCCGTCACGCGGTGGCGCGGCTTCGACGCACCTGTGGGCGAGGAAATGGTCCCGCATGCCGTCTTGACTGGACTCGACTCGGCGGAACAGATTGCCGCTCGTGAACGATTCTCGCGTTTCCCCTGGGTTCACGTGGAGCCTTCGACCGAACGCCGGTTTGGGGCTGATGCCACACCCCTGGCACATGTGCTGGGTCGGATGGGGCGGGTCGATGCCGGGCTTGTTGCCGACGATCCGAACGCGGACGATCCGTTCGCCAGGTATCGGGGTGATGAGCGAGTGGGAGTCAGCGGGGTGGAGTACGCGGCCGAGAGGATGGTTCGGGGTCGGCGCGGGCAGGTGACCAAGGATCGAGAGGGTCATCTTGTCGAGGAGGGGTTCATCGAGGCACAGAACGGTCGGGATGTGGTTCTGACGCTTCACGGCGGTTTGCAGCGCCGGTTGTACCGGTTGCTCGGGGAGACGGTCGAGACGATGCCGGACTCGTGTGGCGGGTCGATTGTCGTGTTGGATGTGGCCGGTCGTGAGGTGCTTGCGCTCGTGTCTTATCCCTCCTACGATCCGGGTCGTTTCGATGAGCTTTACCCGGTATTTCGTGACGATACGGAGCGTCTGCCGCTTCGGTTCCGAGCCGTCGCCAATCGCTATGCTCCCGGTTCCACGATCAAGCCGCTGATCTGCCTGGCGGGTCTGATGAGTGGGCGGATCACGCTGTCGACGCGTGAGACGTGTACGGGGTATTTGTTCGACGACGTCCGGGATCGATGGCGGTGCTGGCGCGTTCACGGCACGAGCCAGCGCAAGGCGCACGGTTCGGTGGATGTGGTCGAGGCGCTTGTCGGAAGCTGCAACGTGTTCATGTACCGTCTGGGTGAGCGGCTCGGCGTCGAGGGGCTCTGCAGTGCGTTCGACATGGTCGGGATAGGCCGGTCCTCCGGCATCGGCTTGCGCGAGGAGTCCTGGGGTATCAACCCGACGCCCGGTTGGCTGATGATGAACAAGAACATACGCGTCACACCGGGTTTGGCGCGGCTTTTTGCCATCGGTCAAGGTGAGGTGTCTCTCACACCCTTGCAGGTGGCGAATCTGATGGCGACGTACGCGAGCGGTCGGTACAGGCCTGTCACGCTGATCCGATCGGACACACCCACGCCGGAATGGACACTTCCCGTGACGTCCGAGCAGCAGATGGCCGTTCGGCGCGGTATCTACGGCGTCGTGAACGATCCGGACGGCACCGCCTATCGGCATGCGCGGTTCGTGAATGATCGTTGGGCACTATGCGGCAAAACGGGTAGCGCCACGTCGCACCCCTGGCCCACGGCGTATCGCATTCCGTATGTCGATGTGGATGGTGTCGAGAATGTGGCACTCATACCCGCCGGTGCCAAGGGTGGGGCTCTGGAGCGATTCGAGGCGGAGTATCCGGGGGCGGTAGCCGACCGGGACGGTGTCGAGGTGGCCTCGCGCTGGCCTCGTCATGCCGCGCCCGGAGGGCAGGAACATTCGCACGCATGGTTCGGCGGCTACCTCCAGGCGTTGGATGCGTCTGGTCAGCCGGATTGGTCCAGTGAGCCGCCGGTTGCGTTTGCCGTGTTGGTCGAGTTCGGCGGCAGCGGTGGGCGGACGAGCGGCCCACTGGCGAGATCTGTGTCCGCCGCGTTGGTGGATATGCTGGGTATCGAGCTGGATGTCGATTCGCGAAAGTTTGAGCAGGTGTTCCCTTGAGGCGGGCAGTACTGAATCTGACACAGCCCGGTTGGGTGATTCTGTTTGCCATCGGTGTGTTGGTGGTGGTGGGGATGGCCAGCATCTACGTGACGGACACGCACTATGTGCGTGGTCACGACGGTCCCGACAATGCGGCGAAGCAGGGCGTACGAATACTGGTCAGTCTCGCGTTGGCGGTCGCCGTCCTGCATATCGGGTATCAGCGCATCGCCCAACATGCCTACGCCATATTCCTCGCCGCCCTCGTGTTGCTGATTCCGTTGCTGCTTGCGAGGCTGCTGGATTCGAGCTTCGGAGGACTGACGGCACCCCGGAACGGGGCGTATCGATGGATTCATCTGCCCGGCTTTCTGCTTCAGCCGTCGGAGTTGATGAAGGTGGCTTATGTACTTGCGCTGGCCTGGTATCTGCGCTACCGCAAGAACTACCGGCGGTTCGGCGGGCTCATGGTGCCGGTGTTACTGTCCGTGGTTCCGATTTGTCTGATCCTGCTCGAGCCGGATTTGGGCACGGCGCTTCTTTTGCTTCCCGTGCTGCTGTCGATGTTGTTCATGGCCGGTGCCAGGAAGCGGCATCTTGCGATCATCTTGGGAATCGGATTGGCGTGTATGCCTCTGGCGTGGGCTCTCATCAAGGGATACCAGCGTGCGCGAGTGACGGCCGTGCTGTTGCAGTCTGACCGTTTGCGGCAGGCCGTGATCGACCATCCGGACGAGTACACACTCCTTGCCACCAAACGCCAGGCTATCGAGTGGGCGGCGAGTTCGGGCTATCAGCTCGTCCATTCGAAGAACGCGGTCGGCAGCGGCGGTCTCGTCGGGTATGGCTGGGGCGAGGGCGCGTATGTGAGAAGCACCCTGCTTCCCGACCGGCACAACGACTTCATCTTCTCGATCATCGGGCACCAGTGGGGGTTGCTCGGCTGCCTTGTCATTCTGGTTGCATTCATGGCGATCATTCTCGCAGGAGTGCGGATCGCGGGTGCTACCACCGAGCCGACCGGGCGGCTGCTGGCTGTCGGGGTGCTGGCCATGATTGCGTCGCAGGTGGTGATCAACGTCGGGATGTCCGTCGGCCTCATGCCGATTACGGGCATGACGCTGCCGTTCGTTTCCTACGGCGGAAGTAGCCTGTTGACTAACTTCATCGCCGTTGCGCTGCTGATCAGCGTCTCTCAGAATCGGCCCTACCTTCTGGCGACCAGGCCCTTTGAGTTTGCTCGTGAGCAAGCGGGTAGGTCGCCTCTGTTCGAGCGTGAGGAACTCGGTGGCATTGCGGACGGTATCGACGACCTTCGAGGGCCAGACGAGATGGCCGCCGATGCGGCGGGTCGTAGACGCTAGTATTCCATTTCGCAAATAACGCGACTCCGCATGATTCCAAGCCGCGGGCTTTCGCCCGCGCGGAGCTACGGATTTCGATTACGCCCTCCGTCGAGGATTCCCGAGCGGCCGACCCCGCGTCTGCCGTGGTAACGCCGCGGCAAACTGTGTGGGCCGTCTCACGGTACGAGATTCGTTGGGAGTGCCGAGACCAATTTGACCAATGGCTCTTCGTAGCGACAGTGGGCAAATCCAAAGAGGAGGATCGGCCAAGGGCCGATAACATACCGCTTCTCAGTATGTGAAGGCTGATATTGAGATGCCGTGAAGTAGCATCGGGTCAATCCACTGCTGCGAGCCCGCCGTGAAAATATTGAGAAAACTATTGACAAGCAATATTTGGGCTGTATAGTTCGGTGTTTGTTAGGTAGGCCGTCGATTTGTCTTCTAGCTTTGCGGGGGGGGACGGCTGCGGTTGGAGTCGGTTGGAATCAAGTGGGCCTTGGGGAAGAGCCACCGAAATCGGGAGGAAGCATGAAAGGTCGGGGGATCACACAAGCCGGTGGAGCCACGTGCGTTGACATTGGTTGTGATAGACCGGGCAGGCTCGGGAGATCGTCACCTCGGACAGCCGCCGTCGG
>JAUXGE010000194.1 GCA_030622435.1 Planctomycetota bacterium | reverse complement strand
GGGAACGCCAGCGTCACGAACCTACGCCGAAGGCGTTTCGTCCCACAGCCCGGGGTTGCCGCGAAGCGGCTACCCTGGGAACGTGAACCCATTGGTTTTCCAGATCGACCCCATCGGGGTCGCGCCCAGCGGACGCCGAAATCCAATGACAAGTGCGTAGCTTGCTTGCTCTGGTCCCATACGAACCGCTCGTCAAACTCGATGTGGTGCTTGTGCAGCAGCTCCCTCGGTAGGGGTGTAACGCATCGCGCACCGCCCTGTCCCGAAGGAATACCCGACGCTCCTTTGTGGAGAAAGTCAACTGGACATAGACCGCGGACAGCGATTGAGGCATAGGAGGTCGTCACCCTGGCGCAACCCCGTTGGGGTTGTTCTCTCATCCGTCGGCCGTGATCCCAGGGTAGCCGCTCCGCGGCAACCCTGGGCTGGAGGTCGAAACGCCTTCGGCGTATTCCCGCGCGGCGCCGAGTGGCGTAGGTCATATAGTCGGCAATGCTCGGATATTTGATCCTGTGCCAAAACTTGTCTGCACCCGGCGCGCACCCTACATTACTGTCGGGCAGGCCTTCAGCCTGCTATCTCCGCGATGTTCACTCACAACCGTTGGGTCGGGCATACGGCCACGGCCGTACATGGCCGAGTCACGGGCCGTGCGTGAACTCACCCAGCCGGTCCATCGATTCGCGCAGGGCTTTCAGCGCTCGCTGCGTAAGGGCGACGACCGCGGCTTCCGTTTTGCCGAGCCGGCCGGCGGCTTCGGCGACAGAGAGTCCGTCCAGGAAACGCAGTTGAAGAACCTGGCGATGAGCGTCCGAGAGATCGGACAGGCTCGCCAGAATGGCGTTCATGGCTTCCTGCCGCCGCACCACGCGACTGGGCGTCAGTGAGTCGGCATAGACGTGATCAAGGAGGTTCCAGTATGACTGCGCGTCGGGGGACGCGAGCCCCGGCACCTCACGGTCTACGTCACGCACGTTGCGATGCGCGGCCCTGCGGGCGTCGATCAGCTTGCGGTCGAGGATCGTGTAGACCCAACTCAGAAAGGACTCGGCGCCTCGATCCTCAAACTGCTCCATGTGCCTAAAGACCTGTGTGTAGACCTCCTGGAGCACATCCTCCGGTCCGGTCCGGGCTCTGACCGCCGGATCCATGCGCGCTTCAGCCCGCGCCCGCAGCGCCGGGTGATACGCGGCCAGCAGCTTGGCGAGTGCGAGGCTGTCGCCACTACACGCCGACACGACCCACACTTCTGTCTGTCCCTCAGCAGTCATACAACGTACCAGATGGTGGGAGGCAAAGACCCTGGCAGACGGGACATTCCCAGGTCAGTGCTACCTACCCCACCTCGATCGGAATCCCATCCGCTTATCCTATCACGCGAGGAAGCCCGATGCGAGGAATGGCACTGCCGCGGCTGACGCATGGGAAACGGCAAATTTCTAATCAGAACCGCGACAGTTATGGAGCGGACACGTAGGCCCGGCGACGACCCCCGTCGTCAGACGGTGGCTCTCGGGCCCTTGGACCGCTCGTTTACACTCGCGGTTCTGATCGGACACGGCAGTGCCATTCGCCCGATGCGAGGCATTTGCACATAGAGCGGGAGCGTCATACGATCTACGCGGCCGCGCCAGCAAGCGGGCAAACGCTTCTACTTTGGCGAATCTGTATGATGGATCCGAATGCACCGGAGCCCAGCGCCCTGCCGAGCGAACCGATTGCCTCGCTCATCAACGAATACTTCGACCGGCGGGCGGCCGGCGAGAACATCACTCCTGAAGACTTCGCTTCGGAGCACCCCGAGTGCGCGGAGGATCTGCGGCCCTATCTTGATGGGCTGCTTCTTATTGATGCGGCGCGCTCCACAGCCTCGCCTCTTGCCACGGACGAAGAGAGCCATGCAGCGGGCGAGCTGCCGGCCATTGAAGGCTACAAGGTTCTCGAGAAGATCGATCACGGTGGCATGGGCGTGGTCTACAAGGCCCTGCAACGATCCACCAAGCGAATCGTCGCGCTCAAGGTCATGCTTGCCGGGCCGTTTGCCTCCGACGCGGGGCGGCGCCGGTTCGAGCGAGAGGTGGAGCTGGCCGCCCGACTCCAACACCCTCACATCGTTCGCGTACTGGAGAGCGGTCGCGTCGCGCAGCAGCAGTACTACGCGATGGACTTCGTGGACGGGCGCCGTCTGGACGACTATCTGGCGGCGACGTCTCCCGATGTCCCGGCTACCTTGCGGCTCTGTGCACAGCTGTGCGATGCGGCGCACTACGCCCATGAGCACGGCGTGGTGCATCGGGACCTCAAGCCAGCCAACGTGCTCATCGACGCGGAAGGACAACCGCACATTCTCGACTTCGGGCTGGCCAAGGCCACGGACCATGACGCCGGCGAGGAATCGCTCATGGCCGGCGTTTCCATGCCGGGCCAGGTCGTAGGCACGCTCCCCTACCTCTCACCCGAGCAAGCGTCGGGAACACCGGGTGAGATCGACGCACGCACGGACGTGTATGCGCTCGGGATCATCCTGTTCGAGGCGTTGACCGGGTCGCTACCGTACGACACGACCGGTCGTCCGTCCGAGGTGATCGAACGAATCCTGGAGGCGGAGCCGATCCGGCCTTCCACGTTCGCGAAGCGAGCGAAGGGTGATGTGGAGACCATCGTCCTCAAGGCGCTGGCCAAGGAGATGGAGCGCCGCTATTCGTCGGCCAAGGAGATGGCCGACGACATCCGTCGCTGTCTGGAGGGTGAACCGATTCTGGCTCGCGCGCCGAGCAGCCTCTACGTGCTGCGCAAAAAGCTGGTCAAACACCGCGTCGCCGCCGGAATCCTGGCAGCGGCTGTCGTTTTGGCCCTCGGTACGCTGGTGTGGAATCACGTGTCTGCGCAACGTGGGTTTACCCGGGCTCGCGCGAAGGCCTTATACCTGATAACTTCGTCAGAAAACGGAGATAACAGAGTCCGCGGCGCGGGGGTCCTCTACGCCGACTTCCAAGACCTGCCGGACGCCGCTCTGGCCTTGGCCCAAGCGCAGTTTCGTAGCGGCGAGCGAAACAGGGCCATCAGTCACCTCAGGTCGCACCTTCACCGGAACCCCGGCTCCTGGTACGCCCGCGCTTTGCTGGCGTCTTTTCATCGCGCGAACGGGGACGAAGAGGCGGCCGCCTCCATGGAGACCGAGGCCAATCTACAGACTCCGGACACGGCGGAAGGCTGGTACCTGCGTTCACTCGCCACGCTCGATCTGCACGCGGCGCGAGAGCACGTGGAGCGAGTCGTACAGGTCGATCCGGCACACCTCCTTTCCTGGCAGCGTCTTGCGGAACTCCGGCTGAAGACCGGGGACTTTGACGGGGCCATGCAAGCCGCCGAGAGGCTCATCGAGCAAGGAGAGAGTCCCTATCTATGGACTCTCTTCAAGGGGCACGTCTTAGCTAAGCGGGGCGACTATAAGCGGGCCGTCGAACAATACACCGAGGCGATCCGGTTGAGCAGCAGGACGCCCAGCACTTACTCATATCGAGCCCACGCATATCGCCGCCTCAGACAGCGGGAGCGGGCCGAGGCGGACTACACCAGAGGGCTCGAGTTGGATGGCAGGAACCCGAGCCCCTGGAGGCTCTACCACCGCGTCGTGCCCCGCTGGATTCTGGATCGACACGAGGAGGCACTCGCCGACTGCGATGAATTTCGAAAGCTCCGTGGAGCCAGGTCGTACACCGATGCCAGGGCCTACCTGATCCTGCGGGACATGGGGCGGCCGAGCGACGCGCGGGAGTTGCTGCAGGCGGCGTTATCCGAAGTCGAAGACGCGTGGCTTAGTCAGATCTTCGGCTGCCTTGCCGGCTCGGTGCCCCCTGAGGAACTGATCGAGGCCGCAAGCGGCGACGAGCAGCGTTGTGAGGCGTACTACTATGCTGGCGAGGTTGCCCGGCTGGGCGGCCACCTCGACCAAGCTCGCAACTGGTTCACGGAGTGCGTCAAGACGGGGCTGAAACTTGATCCGGATGCGCTCCCGATCACACCCATGAACGAATATGACCTGGCTACGTGGCGTCTCGAGAGCCTCTCTCCGGCGGCCCAACCGCCAACCCCCTGAAAAAAAACGAAAAAGCGCGTCGTATGTCAGCACCGTTGTCGTTTCAGACTCCAGCGGCCACGGCGCCAGCGCCATGAGCCGCCGCCAGCAACGCCCGGAAAGGTTTCCTGGCAGCCCGTCGCTGCCGACTGGGTGCCTGTCGGCTTCGTACTCTGAGAGGAGTCTGCCATGTATCGCGCAAAACGAATCATAAATTGGGTCATGACCGCAGGTGCGGTTGTGGCGATCAACGCAGCCTGTGCCGGAACGGTTTCAGCATGTCCCTGTAACGTGGACGTCTGTTCGGGCTACATGTCCTGCACTGCGGACGGACAGGTGAGCATTTTTGACGCAGACTATATTTACGAATGTGCTCTACATCAGGCGGACCTCTGGTGCGGCCGGCCGCTGAGCTATTGCGATGTCAATTGCGATGGGGAAGTTGACGAGTGTGATGCTTCAGCCGTTATCCTCGCTTTTCTTGGTGAGCCCTACCCCTGTGCTGGTCTCGTTTGTGGCGCGTGCTGCTACACGGACGGAAACTGCGGTTACAGACCTCAGAACTTCTGTGACCAGGATCCGGAGGCAACGTACCTGGGTGACTGGGTTTCGTGCACGCCCGATCCGTGCCCGGGCTTCTGTGGGGATGGAGTTTGTGACGGACCGGTCGAGGATCCATGCAACTGCCCCCCGGACTGCGGAGAATGGGTTCCCACCGAAGAGCCTGGTTCCACATGCGATGACGGTATCGACAACGATTGCGACGGCTTGATCGATTGCGACGACGAGCCCGACTGCCTGACGGATCCCGCCTGCGGTCCCTATTGCCCAAACACCGTGTGCGAGTCGCCGGACGAGGATTCGTGCAACTGTCCGGAAGACTGCGGGGAACCTCCTGCCACGGAAACCCCCGGGGCCACGTGCAACGACGGCATAGACAACGACTGCGACGGCTGGACCGACTGCGACGACGAGCCGGACTGCCTGACTGATCCCGCCTGCGGCCCCTATTGCCCGAACACGGTCTGCGAGGAGCCGGACGAGGACTATTGTAGCTGTCCCGAGGATTGTGAAGTCCCGCCCGACAGCGAGGACTGCAACGGAAACGGTCTTCCCGACGAGTGCGACATCTCCGACGGTACGAGCCAGGACTGCAACGAAAATGGCATTCCGGATGAGTGCGAGTGGACGGTTCTGGCTCAGAGTACGTTCGAGGCGGATGAAGAGGACGATGGCTGGCACGAATACCAACCTGACGAGGTGGAGATCTCGTGGGTCGCCTCCGGGGGTAATCCGGACGGCTATCTTAGGACTCGAGATCCGTCAATGTACAGCGGCGCTCGCATCGCTGCGCCGCCCGAGTTTCTCGGCGACTGGTCTGCAATCGACGGAGTGGGGTATTTCCAGTTCGACGCGCGCTTCATCATGGATCCCGGAAACTATCCTCTCAGTGGGACCTTTCCTTATATCTTGCTTATCGGTTCGGGTGGCGTGGCGTCTTATCACTCCGATGTTCTCTGGTCAACCGATTGGCAGACATTCTCGGCGCCGGTCAATGAAGCACTTTGGGTTGTCAGCGAAGGCACGTGGGCGGACCTTCTGGCCAACGTGGAGGTAGTGCTATTGGGGGCCGAGGCAACACTGGGTCGGGACGAGAACGGCTTTGACAACATCTTCCTCCTCGTATCCGACTGCAACGATAACGGTGTTCTGGACGAATGCGACATCGAATCGGGTACGAGTGAGGACTGCAACACAAACGGTGTACCGGACGAGTGCGACATCACCGGTGGCATGAGACAGGACTGCAACGAAAACACGATACCGGACGAGTGTGACATCGCCGACGGTACGAGCCAGGACTGCAACGCAAACGGCGTACCGGACGAGTGCGACATCGCGGACGGAACCTCGGACGACGCGAACGAAAATGGCGTCCCCGACGAGTGCGACATCGGCGCATGCTGTGACGATTCTTCCAGGCTGTGCGCCGACGGCGTCGCTGACGATGATTGTCCGGGACGCTGGATTGGAGGAGCGGCGTGCAGTACCGCTCCCTTCGACCCGCCTTGCGGGTTGACGCCACGGATCGCCTTGGTGCCTGTCGCACCACCTCCGGAGACAGGCATTACTTACCTGCCGGGAACAGTCATCTCGGGCAACGAAATCACGATCCCCGTAGGTCAGAGAGTATGGCTGGACGTCACGCTGTCCAACTGGGACTGGGACTTGGACGGCGACCCGCGACTCGTCGCATGGCAGGCACAGATCGACTCATCGGGCTATACGAGCGGCTTACACGGGCAGCTGTCGCCAGCGACGGTGTTCTGCACAGAAGATACAGACTGTGAGGTCGCGCTTGGCCACGGAGCGGTGTGCGACGAGCCGTCCTTCTTCAGGCCGGACTTGTGCGGTCCCGGGTTCATAGATACCTCGAGGACGGACTCAGTCATGGCTTCCTGTCCACTACCTTGGATTGGGGGCAGCGATTTGTCCACGCCCGATTTTCGCTTCGGCGGAACATGCTGTACCCTCGGCCAGGTGTGCGATTCCATTGCCGATCCGGGTGTACCACTGTACGCGGCAACGTTGGTCCTTGACATACCGGAGGATGCCGGGGGGACATTCACGCTGGGCTTGGAGCCGCCCCCCATGGGCAGCGTTATGGTCGATCAGGAGTCCACGCTCATCCCATTAGTCAGCGTCGCGGGTGTGCAGATTACGACACGCCTCGCCTCCTGCTGCCTGCCGGAAGGCGATTGCATCGACACGACACCCAGCGACTGCGAGGCCTACGAAGGAACAATCGTCGCAGCCTGCCTGGGAGACGGTAACGGCGACGGCCAGGATGATGGGTGTCAGTGCCCCCAGTCATCCCAGCCCGAGCCCGAGCGACTCGATCTCCCCACCGACCCAATCAGCCAAAAGGTGCGCTACCTCTCATTCAGTGCGGGTGACGCAGGACAGACACAAGCCATCCGCGTGACGTTCGTCGATCTGCCGGCTCCCTACGACCACTGGAACGGCACACAACTGTGGGTCCAGCCGCCGGAGGTGTTCTGCGAAAACGCCGGGGTGAGGGAAGGGGGCTCGTGTCCGGCGCAGGTCGGCGGTCTGCCTCAGAACTGGTTCTGGGGTGCCGAACTCGGCTGCGATCCCTATTGGACTGACTGGACCCAGTATGACCTAGTGCACGTCTGGCACGAGGGGATTATCCCCGATGGAACGTATGACCTTCAGGCCATCGACAGCATGTGTCCTACATATGAAGAGTCTGCCTACTCCCTACCCCTGACCCTGACGCAGAGCATCTGGGCGGACTTGGTGAGGGACTGCGAACCACCCGGGCCTTGCAGCCCGCCGAACGGTAGCACTGACATCGCCGACATAACGGCCGTCCTCGACAAGTGGAAGAACCTGACGGGCAACGTGAGCAAGGTACGGGCGGACATCGAGGGCTCACCGAGCGGTGATCACCGCGTCCCGGATCAGGCGATCAACATCACGGATGTGACATACTGCCTGGGTGCGTTCCTGGGTGATACTTATCCCGGCCCGGGATTCCCGCCTCCGAGCGATCCACCAGTGTGTCCATGAGGGCACGCGCGCAACGCGGCAGGAGTGAACTGAGAGCATGCGGGTGACGCGAGGATCTTGAATCGGGGACATAAACGACAGGCTTCTGATGAATCGAAGGAGCAATGAGATGAACAGGACAGTAGCAGTGCTTGCAGGGGCGATGGCAACGGTCTCGATGATGGGCGCGGCAGCGGCAGGTGAATCAGATGCAGCGCGGTTGGGCGAGCGGAACGCCATCACGTTCCACCTGGCGTCGGCCACGCCGGTTCAAGGCTACGAGGCCATGAGGCACGGACGCGATCAGACGATCTACGTGTCGCCCAAGGCCGTGATCTCGGAGCGTGATCTCGGCTCCGTCGAGGCGATCGAGACACGCCGCGGCGCGGACGTGGTGTTCACCCTGGATGACGAAAACGCGGGAAGGCTGGCCCAAGAGTTCGGTGGGCACGAAGGACGCCGTGTGGCGATCCTGTCCGGGGCGCGTCTGATCGATGTCGGCATGTTGGCCGTACGTGCCGATGGAGGCGCGATCTCGGGGCTCTCTTCCGCTCAGGCCGGCCGTCTGGTCACGATGATGGCCGAGGCGGTCAGCGCGCCTGCAGCGACCATCAGCCTGGTGCCGGTCGAACAAATGCTCCAGCCGGGCGGATCGACAACGGTGGATGTCTTTGTTCAAGGCGTTGGAGACCTCCGTGTCTATCAGGTGGCCTTGACTGCGACGGGCGACACGAGCAGCGGTTTGACCATCGACCACACGTGGATCGACACGGAAAGTCCCGACTACGTGTTTGCCCAGCGACAGAGGCTGGAAGCAGCTGACCAGTCGCTCGCGCGGATCGGCGGTGTCCTGATCCACGGCGGTGTCGATGCCACCGAGGCCCGTTACCTGGGCAGCTGCACGGTCCGCGCATCGGCCGACGCATCCGGTACGTTCTCCGTCGGGATTCGGACCGACGGCCAGTCAATGTTGTTGGACTCCGCGAACCGCATGGTACGGTTTGCGCCGGGGCCCGCCGCGACGATCGCTGTATCCGCGTCGCCGCGCGAACTTACAGTCGAGAGAGACTGAACCGGCAGGCTCCTGCGGGAAAACGCCCAGCGGCCTTCGGCCGCGCCCGCGGCATGTGCGCGACGTTTGCCAGAGGATCGGCGACGCTCGCGCACATCTTCGTTATGGACCGCGCGTGAACTCACCCAGTCATCTGAGTCGTGACAGAGTACTACATCAACCCGGCCAGCGTCTCACCGATTGTCGCGGGTGAGTCGGCCACGCTGACGCCGGCCTCTTTGAGCGCGGTGATCTTCTCGGCGGACTATTTTCATCGGCGTAGGTTGCGGATCGCGGTGATTGTCGGCGCGG
>JAUXGE010000393.1 GCA_030622435.1 Planctomycetota bacterium | reverse complement strand
GTCACCCTCGGCCCCGGCAGCTCGGAATACGTCGAATCTCGAAGGCTTCCCCCGCACAAGATATCAGGGTAGCAAACGCAAACTCGCCGGCAAGATCCTCACGCAGTTGCGGGACTACACATTCACTACCGTTCTCGACGCCTTCGGCGGCACCGGCGCTGTCGCATATGCCTTCAAGCTCGCCGGCAGGCAGGTCACCTACAACGACATCCTCAGATTCAACCACGAGATTGGCCTCGCCCTCATCGAGAACGATTCCGTCCGGCTCGACGAGGACGACATCGAGGCGATCAACATTCAGCAGCCCCATGTCGAGTATGGCGACTTCATCCAACGCACGTTCGAGGGCATATACTTCACGAACGAGGAGAACCACTGGCTCGATGTCGCCGTCGGGAACATCCGAAGGTTGACCTGCCCCTACAAACGCGCACTCGCCTGGTTTGCCGTCTTCCAATCCGCCATGGTGAAGAGGCCCTATAACCTGTTCCACCGAAAGAACCTTTACATGCGCTTCGCCGAGGTCGAGAGGAGCTTTGGCAACAAGGCGAGCTGGGATCGCAGCTTCCCCGATCACTTCAGAGCTTTCGCCGCCCAGGCCAACGAAGCCGTCATAGACTCTAAGGGTTCCTGCCGGGCTCTCTGCAGCGACATCCTGGAAATCAAGCCCTCTTATGATCTCGTCTACATCGACACACCCTACATCAACCGATCCGGAGTCGGTGTCGACTACCGCGCCTTCTACCACTTCCTCGAAGGGCTAGTACGTTACGACGAATGGCCCGATATGATCGATCACCGTTCCAAACACCGTCGCCTCACCCCCCTTCCAGATCCCTGGTCAAACCCGCGCTCCTGTCACGATTGCTTCCGACGACTCTTCGACCACTTTCGCGACAGTCTGCTCGTCGTGTCCTACCGAAGTGACGGTACCCCTTCGATCGACGAACTCGCCGAGATGTTGCGTAACGTTAAAGGACAGGTCAGCGTGATCCACGGCCAATCCTATCAATACGCGCTTTCGACGAACCGCAGCACACGCGAGACCCTTCTCATCGCCTGACGGGCGCAAGCAGGTCTGATACACTCCCACGCAAGACGGAGCTACGGTCCATGCCTCCGTTCGCCGCGAGGATCAGCATCGTTCAAACACCGCTTCCCTCGGTTCAGCCCCATAACCAGCTCACTTCAAGAGCAACAGACGTCCCCATGCAGCCAGCTTCAGTCAAAGTTAATGAGAGTCCAAAAGGAACCTTGACATAGGGCTATCGGCCTAAGTAGAAGCCTCAAGTGAAGCTCACATGCGACCGATGAGGTTGTGAAGCAAATGCGACGGTTAAACTCGCACTGCACGTTAGCTTTATTACTGCTTACCGCGCAGTTGGAGGGAAGTTGTTTGTCAGTCCTCGGTCGGACGATTGTTTCGTCAGCAGGATTTCCATGCTTTTCGCCACGACTCGCTGAGTCATCACAAGTGTGGGGAAGGACATTCTACCGGCTCCGCCAAGATGTGCTCACTGTCCACAGACAGAGCCACAGCCCACGACACACGAGACCGCAAATGCCCGTGGTCTCTTCGCACGCTTCGATTGAAAGGCATTCATGTTGCTGCATTGTGGCGGAATCGAAGCTGGATTGATCCGTCAGCACCCCGGTTGCACACCGGAGCGCTGACGTGGTCGTGTATTGACAACCCCGATGGGGGCAAAGGACCGGAGCTAGTCTAGCAATGACTGAACCATTGTGCACTAGGTTGGGGAAAACAGGACGGCTTCCGACACCCCCCGCCGTTGTCATTCGTCTGTTGGAGCTCACCCGACGGTCGGACGTAGCCTTGAAGGAAATCGCCGATACCGTGGCCATGGACCCGAGTCTTTCCGCGAAGATTCTGCGCTTCGTCAACTCCCCACTCGCTGGCCTGTCTCGCGAGGTGACATCGCTCCATCAGGCCGTCGCGCTCGTCGGTGTGCGTGGCGTGAAAATGATGGCCCTGTCGTTCTCGCTCCTAGCCACAGACGGGGGCAAGCGATGCAACGGCTTCAGCAAGACACAGTTCGCCCTACAGTCCCTCGGTTGCGGAGTCGCAGCCAGAGTTCTCTCGGAAATGACGAAAAAGGGAACGGCTCAGGAAGCCTTCATCATGGGGCTCCTCAGCCAGATCGGCCGCTCAGTGCTGGCCGGTGCGCTCCCCGACGAATACTCGAAGGTGCTCACCGCTGCACGGCGTATCCCTGCTGACTTGCCCGAGTTCGAGCGGGTGGCGTTGGGTGGAACATACACGGAAGTCGGTGCATGGGTGCTGAGGAATTGGGGCATCCCCGAGGCGCTCTGCTCGGCAATCGAAACGTTCCGGCGTTTCCACGAGATTGAAGCACCCCCTGCAATGGCCGAGATCCTGCACGTGGCGGAAACCGCGGCCGCTGCCGTCATTCCTGATGGTCGTGTCGAAGGAACAGAGATCCAATCATTCATCGAAGAGGCCAAGGAGCACTTCGATATCGATCCCGAGCAATGCCTGACCGCGACAAGTGAGATTGCAGCCGAAATCGAGCGCACAAGGGAACTCCTGGAGATTCCTCAAGGGCGAATGTGGTCAAGTCAGCAGATCGAAACCGAGGTGCGCGAGCGCCTGGCGGAACTGAGTATGGCCATGCATATCGAGAACCAGAGCATGGCCATTCAACAAGAGGAGCTGATGCGGCGCGCGACCACCGACGCGCTCACGGGCGTCGGCAACCGCGCGGCGTTCGATGCGCGCCTCTCGTTGGAGCTCGAGCGGTCGGTTCGATCTGAGTCGCCCTGTGCGCTGCTGATGATCGATGTGGACCACTTCAAGAAGCTCAATGACACACAAGGTCATCCGGCCGGCGACCGTGTTCTCCAGGCCGTCGCGCATCTGCTCGACGAAAACGTCCGCAAGATCGACTACGTCGGTCGTTACGGCGGCGACGAGTTCACGGTCATCGCTCCGGGCACCTCGGGCGATGGTGTCATCCACCTGGCCGAGCGACTGCGAAAGACCACTCAAGAGCTCCGCGTCCCCTGGGACGCCCGGAGACTCAACGTCACGATCAGTATCGGTGTCGCCGTCTTTACGCACGCCACAGACGGCCTCGACGCGTGCAGCATTATCAAGGCGGCAGACGCTCAGCTCTACGCTGCGAAGTGCGCGGGCCGGAACCGCGTCGCAGTCACCGTGGACAACGTTCCGGCGGCGTGTGCCGAAAACCCGTGGGAAGCATGAGCGCGAGGGTCGGCGTCTTGTCAACCGGCGACTCACGCGCCTCGGACGCGGTGCCATGGCCAAGACCTGCCAAAGGCAGGCGCGGCCATCTCCGTCGCAGGGCTACGGTCTCCGTACGCCCTGCACTGCTGACACAGCAGTGGCACATTCACCGGCCGACACGGGGGTCGGCCGCTACATTAGGCGCCCCGGATGCTTCCCCGCCACATCACGGTCGTGGCTCCGTCTCTCCCACGGAACGGAGTTTCCAGCTTTCGCGTGACACCGTTTCCATGCAAAACACGCATGATGCTATCGCGTCATGCGTGAAGCGCCCACAAAAAAGCACGGGCAAGCCATGTGGCTTGCCCGTGCCAAATACCATCATCTTCCGGTTCCGTCGCTGACTACGGCGCCGCGACGATCGTGAACGTATCTGTTGCTTCGGCCAACAGATCGGCAGTACCGTACACCTGCACCGTGATCTCAATGTCCACGTCAACGGCCGACGAGGCATCGACGGTCAACACACCTGTGTCCTGATCGACCGTGACCAAGACGTCGTCCGGCAGGGCACCGTT